>JALWBR010000043.1 GCA_027037055.1 Aquificales bacterium
GCACGACTTGCATGTGTTAGGCGCGCCGCGAGCGTTCGCGCTGAGCCAGGATCAAACTCTTCAAGGAGATTTTTTAAATCACCCCAGTTTTTACCACCTTCCCCCTATTCAGTTGCCAATGAGCCTTAGCTTCTTGGTATTATAGGCAATGTATAAATATACTATAAAAGCGCATATATGTCAAGTTGGTTGAAGCCTGTTCCATCCGCTATAAGGCAGTGAAACTCTTTGGCTTTCAGTACTTCCATTATTTCTCTTGCTGTTGTGTGGATGAGCTTTTTGATGTAGGAATTTTCAATTTTTCTGAATCTGTACCACAGGGTAGTGTGGTCTGGGGCGTTTGGGAATAGGTCTTTTAGTTTTTGCTCTAAGTCTCTGAGGGATAGGTTTTCAAGGATTTTGAGTGGCAGGGCGAAAATGATTATGTGGTTTGGGTATGTGGGTGGTCTTCCTTTTTTTGATGGTTTGTTTTTGATGGAATGGCATAGTTGTTTGGATTTTGCTAAAATGAGTTTTATCAATTCTTTGTTGTTCTTTGTCCTCATTCTTCCTTTTTTATTCCCCTTCCCCCTTTTTGTCTATATTTTTTAAACGGGCTCATAGTGTACTTAAACATCTATATCGCATATATGCTTTGGGCTTTGAAAAGCCATGAAGTTAATTTGCTTTCCCCAGATGAAAGGTTTCCTAAGAATTTGTTGTATGAATTATTTAGGAACTGCAAATAACCAAAGGATGACTTAGTTATGTTAACCCACGCATCTTTCAACTTACCACTATGTTGAGCATCTCTTATGTTTGATGTATTAGCCAAGATAAGGAAGTAATCATCCACATAAGAATAAATAACACCACTTGAAGAATCATAAGTTCTGGTTCCGTTTAGAGGAATGTAAGATGGTGTTAGAGATGGGAGAGGTGAGGGAAGAAAAATGTTTGAGTAAGTAATGTTACACATCTTATAACCACTAGCAGTAGTACTGTTGTAATAATATGATAAGTTCCCTATAATTACTATGTTTTCATCTTTAATCTGAGGTAGTGCTGTTCCGTTAAATAAGAAAGTAAAATTGTAGGTGTTGTAAGTAGAACAATACACATCAAAAGGAGAAAGGGCAAAAATACATCCTAAAGAAGAGTGAGTAGAGTTATAGGAAGGATTGTAATTTACATATCCCGGAGCAAAGTAATCTGTATTGTTCACATATAGAGCACATTCAAAATTATTTTCTGGTGATAACATAGAATTGGAAATGTAGAGTTGAAGCGAAATATAACATGATTCACCATAATTGTAAAAACAATAATCGGGTATATCTCCTTCGTTGTAATACATTTCCTCGTAAAATTTTTCTCTATTGTAATAACTAATAATATCTGGAAGAATAATTGTGGTTAGAGTATAAGATATACTCATAAACAACAACGATAACAAAGCAACATATAATCTCATATAAATCTTATATAATTATGATGTTAAAATAAATTATGTAAGTAAACACTAACTTATTAAGGAACGGGCAAAACATCTAGATTCGCATAACATGTGATTATGGTGCCTCTATAATCTTCAAAATCTACTCTATCTGTTCTTGTTTGTGGTACGGGGAATGTGAAAGTACGGCTTATAGAATTACATGTATTAACCACCTCACCAACATATCCATCATTTAAATAATCTATTCTTATCTCACACCCACTGCCATTATCATCAGTTATTCCAGAATCGTTTACATTTATATATAAAGTACTTGATACACCAACAAAAGTAACCTCTGGATCCCAATAACAATTCACAGAAGGTTGATTATAAATACCTATTGTTTTTCCACCATTCATTTGAGAAAAAGTAGTTTCTGCACAATCTAAACTATCACAAACCCTAACTAATGGATCATAAGTTCCTGTTGCGTTGTATGACAAGTTAAGAGATGTAGGATTTTGACAATTACTCAATGTTTGATCAAAATTCCCATCTCTATCCTGGTCTAAATAGCAAGTTAAAGCATCTCCTTCAACATCATTACCCTGCAACTCACCACTTATATTTTCACCAACATAATACTTGTATATTTGAGTTCCATCCTTAGCAGTTGCTGGATTGAAAAAAAAAGACGTAAATGTAGGAGCCTTATTAATCTTATAATAAAATGTTTTAGCATCTATTAAAACCTTATTTCCTCCGTAATCTTTATAAACCTTAGCATCCACTTGTTGTTGACCAGTTCCAGTATCTGCATTGTCCAATACATAGGAGTGGTTTACAGCATTACAAGGATATGTTCCTTGATCAACCAAAGTACCATTTTTATAAATCTCTACCCTACAATTGCTTGTTGTTCCATCATTGAAAGTTAAGTTAATGCTATGAGTATAAGGAGCATTACTGCCCTGTGTTGGATCTGTGAATTCACATGTTTCTCCATTATTAACCTGCCATACATTACCTGTTTTACCATCATTACAATAAATATTCAAACCTGCTTGAGCATCTTTATATATTGTAAATAAGTAGTCTTTAACATCCTCAAAACTCTCATTTCCATTACTCAAAGTTTCCCCAACATACAAATTAATTGATGAACCAGAAGGCAAAGAAGAAATATCAACCTGAACTCTTGCAGGTAAAGTAACAGGTACCCAATTGGTTCCATCCAAAGAATATCTATGATTACTTCCTACACCATCAGTGTCTTCAATATTAAACTCAACACAAGTAGCATCGTAAGGAACTGATATATTGTTGTTTCCTAAATCCATGGAAGGACATGAAGATGTGCTCACAGGATTAACCTGAGGCATTACATTTGCCTTTACACTAAATGAATCAAAATAATCTCCTAGATCACAAACATTTGAAGATCCTTGAGAAATCCAATCATACAATCTAAGATTATCTAATGTAATGCTTTCTCCTTCCTGCAAATTGAAGTTAAATGTGCCTATTTCCTGAGAAGATGAATGAGTAAATTTGATCATAAATTCATTATTATATGTGTTTCCATCTGTTGCATCACAACTTACCTGTTCCCAGGATAAATTAGAGGAACCTAAGGAAAATGAAGGATTGTTGTAGATGTTGTTTCCATTAGAAGTCATATAAATATATGTTGCAGGAGAATCATTATTAACTGTTAGGTTTGCGTGCCCACCAGTGTGAGGTAGATAAACTGTGACACTTCCCTGAGATCCTTGAGTAGTTAATCCCTGTGTGGTTTGCTGCTCAGTTATTACAACTCCATTAGGAAACTCTATCTTTGCTGTGCCATAGACAGAGGTTATATGGTTATCTCCATATCTTGGTGATGGAGGTTGTTGAGATGGAGAGGTGTTATCTGTGGTGTTTCCACCACAACCATACATAGCAAGAGCAGTTACTCCATACAACAATGCATTTCTTAATAACTTATAGGGGTTTTCAAACATTTTCCTCACCCCTAATTATAATTTTATAATTTTACTTAAATTATATAAACCACAATCTTCTTTACAGTGTATTACGGAATATCTTCCGAAATTCCCCGTCTTCCATCTTAAGTGTTTCTATTTTTCCTTCTTGCACTATCCTGCCTCCCTTCATAACTATTATTCTGTCGCAATCCTGTATGTTTGAAAATCTGTGGGCTACTATGAGCAGGGTTTTATCCTTGAAGGTCCCAAAGATATTTTTAAGAAGCTTTCTCTCAGTTTCCGCGTCAAGGGCAGAGGTTACCTCATCAAGTATTACTATATCCGGATCCTTTAAAAACAATCTTGCGAGTGCCAACCTTTGTCTCTCACCGCCAGATAATGTTAACCCTTTTTCTCCTATAACCGTATCAATTCCGTCCTTGAGCCGGAAAACAAATTCGCATAGGGCTAAATTAAGAGCGTTAAAAAGTTCCCTTTCAGTTGCATCCGGTTTTATTATTAACAGGTTGTTTCTTATAGTGTCATTAAAAAGGAATATATCCTGAGAAGCGAAGGCTATCTTCTCCCGTAAGGAATTTAAACTAAATTCACACAGCTCCGTATCATCTATTTCAATTCTTCCTTCGTAGTTTATAAGTCTCGGAAGCAACTTCACAAGGGTACTTTTACCCGAACCCGTATGTCCTACTATACCTATCTTTTCCCCCTTTTTTATTTCTAAGTTAACCCCTCTTAGAAGTGTTTTCCCATCAATCCTTACATAAACATCCTTAAATACTATCTTTTCTTTTATATCGTTGAATATTTTGCTCCCTCCCTTTTCCTCTTCAAGATTAAGCAGAAAGTCTATTCTTGCTATCAAAGGCAGTGAAGCCTTTATATTCATTATTGCCTTTTGTGAATTGGTTATGGGAACTTGGATCATAAAGAGGGCTGTAAGGTATGATAAAAAGTCACCTGCGGTTATATGTCCTTCTATTATCCTGTAACCTCCGTAAAGGAATACTCCTGCGACTATAACATATCCGAACACATAGTTCAGTGCAGTATTCCCCAACATGTAGGCTATCATCTTCAAGGAGAATTTTTTAACTTGTTTATTAAATTTCTTAAAGGTATCTAAGAGTCTTTCTTGAAAGGAAAATACCCTTATGTTTTCACTGCCGTGGATAGTTTGGGAAAATATCTGCATAACCTCCGAAGACTTTTCTTGTGCAAGTTTGGTATGTTTACCCTTCTTACCGCCGAAATACTTAACCATGTAAATAAGAAGGGGTAGAGTTACAAAGAGTATAAGGGTAAGGGCTACATCCCTGTAGATGAGGACGGAGATGAGTGCTATAGCTATTAAAGGGTCTCTAACGAGCTTAGGTAGGTGTTCGTTAATTATTTGCTTAAGCAGGCTGAGATCGTTGGATATTCTGCTCATAAGATCTCCCGCGGGATGTTTTATGAAGAAGGAGTAGGGAACATGTAATAACTTGTTGAATATTTTTTCTCTTAGGTCAGCTATTATACCTTCCCCCATTGCATTGACTGAGTAACTTGAGATAAAAAAGCCGAGTTGCATTGTTAGGGCTAATCCAACAAGGGAAGCGGATATAAAGAAAAGGGTTTCCGTATTTTTAAGGATGAAAACATCATCAACAACCTTTTTAACCAGAAGGGTTATACCTGCGGTACTTACTGACTCTATAAGGGAACCAAAAAGTGCTACTAAGATGAGGGGTATATGTCTCTTTCCATGCTTTATTATCCACTTTATTTCTTTCATTAATCCAAGTCTTTAAGTTCTATCGCCACCGCACCTTCTGATAGCATAAGGTCAATAGCCTTTTCCGAATCACCAGGATTTACATCAACGCCTTTTATTCCGTCAGTAAGAAGGAAAACCTGAAATCCGAGATTCAAAGCTCCCAAGACCGTATTTTTAACGCAATAATCTGTAGCCACACCACCTACAAACACCCTTCTTATTCCCCTTTCTTTCAAAAGATTTTCAAGAATCGTGCCTTGAAACCCGGAGTAGGCATCAAAGTCCCTGCTCGTTCCCTTTGAGATTATAAACTTATTGTCTTGAGGAATTAAAAGATCATCATGAAATTCTGCACCTTTCGTATTCTGTACGCAATGGGGAGGCCATATACCGCCATGTCCTTTGAAGGATATATGATCCGCCGGATGCCAATCCCTTGTAAAATAAACAGGCAAGGTTAAAGAAGCGAACCTTTCTATGTATTTGTTGAGAGATGGGATTATCTTATCACCTTCGGGAACGGGCAATGCACCTCCGGGCATAAAATCCTTTTGCATATCAACAACTATGAGGGCATCCCTTTTACTCAACTTTACCTTCATTTCATACCCCCTTTAACTTCATTATAAGAATTCATATTAAACTAATTTTCATGGAGTGCAGAACAGTATATCTGCTTGACGGATCTTCCTTTGTGTACAGAAGCTTCTTTGCCCTGCCACAGCTTACTACAAAGGACGGTTTCCCTACATCCGCTATATATGGATTCCTAAGGGGTATTTTGGCAATAATAAAATCGGAAAATCCAGAATGCTTTCTTGTTGCCTTTGATCTTCCAGCCCCCACTAAGAGGGAAAGGGTTTATAAGGAGTATAAGATCAACAGACCGAGGATGCCCGATCCTTTGAAGGTACAAATTCCCGTAATAAAGGAGATGTTAAGGCTTATGGGTATTCCTGTGGCTGAAAAGGAAGGATATGAGGCGGATGATATCATAGGGTTTCTTGCTTTGAAGTTTGCAAAGGAAGGTAAAACGGTGAAGGTATATACACCCGACAAGGATATGTTACAGCTCGTGGATGACAGGATTATAGTTATAAATCCTATGAACGGAGAGGTGTTTAATAGGAAGAAAGTACTGGAGAAATTCGGTGTTGAACCCTCTCATATACCCGATTATTTAGCCCTCGTAGGGGATAAGGTTGACAATATAGAGGGTGTTAAAGGTGTAGGTCCAAAAAAGGCAATAGAGATAATAAAAAAATACGGAAGTGTAAAGGAAATACTTGAACACAGATGGGAAGAATTTAATAGGGAATTCCCTCAGGCGGATAAGGAAAGCTTAAAAGTTTACTATGAACTTGTCAGGCTTCATGTGGAGGTGGGGGAGGAGCTTGATAACATAGATACGCGAATTAAAGAGGCGGATTGGGATAAACTTGAGAAAAGGATAAAGGAATTGGAGATGAAGAGCCTTCTTAAGGATATTGAACTTTTAAAAAGAAGGAGAAGACAGGCGACATTGTTTTGAAGTTTCAAAGCTTTAAATATTTACATAGGTGTAGGGATTGCATACATACTATTTTTATGCATATTTATATACATTAAGATAAGAAAGAATATTACCATTTCTAAGGATGCGGATAGGCTTCTCAATGGGCTTGCAAAGGAGATGGGGAAATCCCAGAGTGAGGTTATAGAAGAGCTTATCATGAAAGTAGCTGAGGAGAAGGAAAGAGAAAAAAGGCTAAGAGCGTTCAGGAATATGATAAAGTTGGTTGAGGAGATAAAACCTGTTGCGGAAAGGGATTATTCCTTCAAAAAAGCAAAAGAGGAGATGGGGGTTGAAAAATATATCTAAGGTCTTCCTGGATGCCAATATTTTGCTGGACATATGCATAACTAACAGGCCTTTCCACCACACTTCCCTAAAATCTGTAGAGTTCCTTCTTTAAAAAGGAGTAGATCTTTACACAAGCTCAGACTTTATTACCACTATCTACTATGTGCTATACAAAATCCTCAGGGATAAGGAAAGAGTTATTGACTTTATAGAGAACATAGTTTCTTACACAGTGCTTGTTAGATTTTCCAATAGCGAAGTTAAGGAAGCTATAGGTCTTATGGCGGAAGACCAAGGGTTCAAAGATCTGGAGGATACCCTTGTGTATGTTCTTGCAAAGAAGGAAAAATGTGACTTCATATTATCCAACGATGGTTCTTTCTATTCCCCTGACTTGCTTGTTATAAGCTCAGAAGAAATATGCAGGAGGATGGTGGATTAATTCGGGTGTTTGGTATATTTGAGTTCTGTCGCTCACACCACACTATATATGTTCTTTATGTATTGATACTCAATTATTTTTTTGCAAGATAGGTTCAACAGGTTATAAGCAACTCTTTTATAAGTTCTTCCTTTTTCATTCTTAAGGCTTTTTCTCCCAAAGTAAAAAGCATAAATGTTCTGAGGATTCTATCATCAATGAGGTTGCCCTTTCTGTTGTTCTCCAAGATTTTGATAAGTTGCTGTACTTCCCTTTGCACTTTTGTTTTATCCTCTTCTCCCTTATATCTTTCAAAAAGAAGCACCTCTTCCAACCTGCTTTTTAAATTTTCTCCGAATGTATCTTTCAGTAAATCAATGAGGGTTTCCGTTTTTTCACCGAGGGAAGGTGGCTTTATTTTTTCTTGTACCATTAATCTCTTAAGTAAGTTTGCCCTTATATGACCTATACCCTTTATACCGCCCAAGGATGCGTAATCGGGTGATATGCCGTATTTTATTGAGTGACATAAGGTAAGTATCTTTAGATCGTTCCAGTCTATATCACCTATGGATCTTATCTCTTTTAAAGTTCTCGCAAGATGCAGAACATCCGTCCCGAGATATGAAAAATCTGAGGGTGGAGCCTGTATATTCTTGTATTTAAATGTGAGACCTTCAATGTAGAATACAAACTGATGGGTGTTATCTTCCATGCAGGATCCACCGCAAGTTGAAAGAAGGCTGATAACATAGAAATGATCTTCTTCAAAGGTTTCTCCTTCCTTGACAAAGTCATAAAGGCTGTCAAATCTTTTGGTAAAGAGGAGTGGTCTTATGAGGGCGGGTTCATATATACCTATCTTTTTCCTGTATAGGAATTCCTCATAATTTACTGGAGATACGCCCGATCTTATGCAGAAAATTGCCTTATCGCTTAGTTCAAAATCTTCACCTATATAGCCCGCATCTTTTAACCATTCAAGTGTATCTTCTATTACTGGGTTGTTAACAAATTCCTTAAGAGAATATGTTTTTTTCAAGAAATTTTTAAAATTCCCACCTTCGTAAAGAACACCGAGCAGTACAAATAGACTGAGAGCCTTCAGATGATCCATATCCATCTCTTCCGATTCCACCGTTTCCTTAAGGAAGGGCTTGAATTCCCTGTTCATCCCCTTCTCTATCTCCTTTTTAAGCTTATCTTCTTTCATTCCGTAAGGCAGTATAAAGGAGTAACCTTTTTCTTTTATACCAAGCCTTCCCGCCCTTCCTTCCATCTGAAGTATGTCCAAGGTGTCGGGAATGGTTTTCCATTTTCTTGTCTTTTGATCAAAGAAAGCCTTAACCGATACTATAACCGTATCAGCTGGCAGATTAACACCGTAAGCCATTGTTTGGGTTGCCACAAGTATCGGTAACTCTCCCCTTCTGAAGGCCCTTTCAATTTCTTCCCTTTCCTCCTTAGGTATATCAGCATTGTGGAATGCTATCTCAATTTCTTCCCTCTCTTCCTTTTCAAAGGGTAAGGTTTTGTTCATTATGCCTATCTTTTCCCTGTTGGCTATCTCAAGCAGTTTCCATCCCACCCCCTTTTTGTGAACAAAAAGTATAACTTGATCGGTGGGCTTTTTAAGTTCATACACTGCGGTTAATAATCGGGATGCTATCTTTTCATCCGAACCTTTAGCCTTTGTAAATTCCTCAAATTCAACAAGGGGGATTATCCTCCTTTCAAGGGGAACGGGTCTCCAAAGACTTTCTATGAATAGGTCCGCCCTTATCCACCTTGCCATCTCAATACTGCCGGGCAGTGTTGCGGAAAGACCGAGTATATCTATATCCCTTTCAAGGAGGTATGTTATAACCTCTTCAAGAATAAAGCCCCTTGATGTGGTTATATGGTGAATCTCGTCTATAACTACACAGCTTATGTTTTTTGTCCATGGTAGTTTATTCCTCAAGGCTAAGGCGAAGTTCTCAAAGGTAGCTACCGTTACTTCTCCCCTTGCACCCCTGAAGACATCAATGATATCACCTGTTCTTATATCTATGCGATTTCCGTAGTATCTTCTTAGTTCTACCACCTTCTCATAAACGAGGGATTTTGTGGGAGCAAGGTATACCTTCCTACCTTCCTTTTCCCTCATGAATAGGAAAGCTATCAGGCTTTTCCCCGCAGAGGTGGGTGCGGTAACGAGGCAGTTTCCTCCTTTATATTTGAGATAGAACAGTGTTTGAAGGGGATTAAGGAATTCATATACTATCCTTTCATCTACATCCTCCCCCCTTATGAGACCTACTTCCTTTGGTCTTCCGTTTACCTTTTTGAATACCGCCCTTCCTCCGTCCTTTTCTAAGGACGATTGTTCAAGGAGTATATAATGCCTCATACAGGTGAGATTATAACTTGGTTTCACCTCTTGAGGAGTGATATATTTTATTTATGCCACCCTTAGAAGATTATGGTGAGCTAAGGGAATACATAAAATCAACCTCCGAAGATACCGCCATATATGTAGGTTGTGACTCAAGACAGACACCCTACCATACGGTTTTTGTAACGGTTGTTGTGGTCCACATAGATTCTTCAAGGGGAGCGAAGATATTCTGGAGGGTTGAAAAGACTAAAAAGATTGAGTCTTTGAGACACAGGCTTATGGGTGAGGTTGATAGGGCTGTTTATACCGCCTTGATGATAAGCGATGTGGTGGGAGACAGACCTTTTGAGGTACACCTTGATATAAATCCGAATCCGCGTCATGATTCAAGTGTTGTGGTGAAGGAAGCCATAGGTTATGTATTAGCTCAGGGTTTAAAGCCTGTGGTAAAGCCCAATTCCATAGCTGCCTCTACCGTGGCGGATTATATTTCAAGGATGTGATCATGTTATAATCTTATGGGCGTGAAAGAGATAGATTTTTTAAAGTACAGGAAACTTGCTTATCTTGTCTCCGTAATCCTTATTGTTTCTTCTCTGGTGTTACTGTTTACCAGGGGTTTAAATCTCGGTCTTGATTTTACAGGGGGTACGGTTATAGAGGTGAGGTTTAAAGAGAAGGTAGATATGGGAGATTTGAGGAAAAAACTATCGGAGGGAGGTTTATCAGCCTTCTCACTTCAACAGACGGGAGAGGGTACAGTAATAGTTAAACTAAGGATAGATCAAGATCCTTCAAAGGCTTTAAAGGTTCTTGAGGAGATGGGTGAATATGAGCTTATAAGGAGGGAGAGTATAGGGGCGGTTGTAAGTGAGGAGCTGAGAAGCAAGGCGGTTTGGGCTATTGTGGTTGCACTCATAGGTATCCTCATATATTTGGGATTCAGATTTGAACCCCTTTGGGGAGCGGGGGCAATACTTGCCTTGATACATGATGTGCTTATAGTCCTTGGTGCCTATTCCCTTTTCCACAGGGAGGTAAATCTTGAGGTGGTTTCAGCCTTCCTTATCGTTGCGGGATATTCGGTTGCGGATACGGTTGTTATATACGACAGGATAAGGGAAAATCTCAGGGTAAGGAAGAACTTGCCCTTTTATGAGATTGTTAACATATCAGTAAATCAAACCCTTTCAAGGACCATAATGACATCCCTTACTACCTTTGCAACATCCCTTGCCCTTTTCATTCTCGGCGGGCATGCCCTTTCCAACATAATGTTTGCCTTTGTTGTGGGTGTTATAGTGGGTACATTCTCCTCCGTTTTTGTAGCATCTTCCTTCGTTAACGATGTGAAAAGTCTTCTCGGTAAGGGGGCTAAGGAAGCCTCCGAAGAGGCATGATATACATATTCCTCTTTATAATAGGTGCTATTCTTGGTAGTTTCTACAATGTGGTCATACACAGACTTCCGGAAGGCAAATCCATAGTAAATCCCCCCTCTCACTGCCCTAAGTGTAAAAAGCCTATAAGGTGGTACGATAACATCCCTATCCTTTCCTATATATTCCTAAGGGGGAGATGCAGATATTGTAAGGAAAGAATATCACCAATCTATCCTTTTGTTGAAACAACATCGGGTTTGCTCCTTGTTTTTTCTTATTATAAATGGCCCCTTGTGGATGCCCTTGTTATGTATGTATTTTTTTCCATGCTTCTTATACTATCGGTGATAGACTGGCGAACCTTTATCCTACCCGATATCCTTAACTACTCGGGTATTGTTTTCGGATTTTTGACATCCTTTATAAGAGATAGTTTTTCTTTTTATGAAAGTTTGTTCGGGATGATTGCAGGTTTCTTTATTCCCTTGCTCATTTATCTTTACTATGTGAAGGTAAGGAAGATGGAAGGTTTGGGTTTCGGAGATGTTAAACTTTTAACCTTCATAGGTGCTACCACAGGTGTTTATGGTGTATTATCCGCGGTGTTATTGGGAAGCTTTTTCGGATTGCTTTACGCAATTCCCCTCATTATTAAGCACAGGAATCTCAAGTTCGTTGTCCCTTTCGGACCCTTTCTGTCCCTCGGCTGTTTTGTGGGTTTAGCCTTTGAGGATTATATAAAGATCCTATGGCGGATTTAGATATCTTCTTTCTTAAGAAGGCTTTGGATCTTGCAAAGGAGGCTTACATAAAGGGAGAGGTGCCGGTGGGGTGTGTAGTTGTTAAAGACGGAAAGGTTATCGCTGAGGCATACAACAGAAGAGAGTCCCTTAAAGATCCTACAGCCCACGCAGAGATACTTGCGTTAAGGGAAGCTGGAAAAAGTTTGGGCAACTGGAGGCTTGAGGGTTGCAGTGTATATGTTACCCTTGAGCCCTGCCCTATGTGTGCCTATGCATTGGTACTTGCAAGGGTTGAAAGGCTTATCTTCGGAGCGGTGGATGAAAGGCAGGGGGGTGTAATGAGTCTTTATAATTTGCTTGATGATCATAGATTTAACCATAGGGTTAAATGGACTTACAAACCAATGGAGGATTGCGGTAATATAATTAAAGACTTTTTCAGAAGAAGGAGATGGTAGTAGGGGTCCTGTTGGTAGAATTCTTTTTTCCCGAAAACGGATCCCTTAAGGGGAAGAGACATTATGTAAGATCTATAAAGGATAAACTCAGGAGTAATTTTAATGTTTCCGTTTCTGAGGTAGAGTATCAGGATCTGTGGCAAAGGTCAACTATTGCCATAGCGGTTGTTGGTTCTGATGGAAAATTTATAAATGACAATCTTTCCAAGATAGCAAATTTTGTTGAAAAAAACTGGGCGGAATATATAGTCGGGTTCAGAAGGGAAATTTACTGAAACTGTATTATATTTTTTATAGTAATGACAGGTATCATAATACTTGTCATCTTGGGAGGGATCATCTACTACTTTATAACACTTTATAACAGATTCCAGATATTAAATAACGGTGCTGAAGCAACTCTCGGTCAAATAAAGGTGGCTCTTAAAAAGAGGCTTGATATGATATCCCAGCTTGTTGATAGTGTTAAGAGCTATGCTAACTTTGAAAGGGAAACATTGGAAAGGATAGTGAATTTGAGAACAAAGGCTTTGGGTGATATAGGTCCGGGAGATATAAATGAGATAGAAAGGGGTATAAGAGATATATTGGGGAATATAATCCTGACGGTTGAAAATTATCCGGATCTTAAAACTTCGGAGACAGTTAAGGAACTTATGGATGCTATCCAGGATATAGAGACGGAAATTTCCCGTCACAGGTATGTATATAACAATATTGTTCAGGAGTATAACACTAAGGTTGATACCATACCTTCCAGTATAGTCGCGAGTCTTCTCGGTTTTAGAAAGAAGGAATATCTTGAGTTTGAGGAAGAAATAAACCGCAGACCGGATGTAAGGTGGAGATGAGGGAGTGGGTGAAGAAAGGAAAATCTTCTTAACAATTTTCGGTTTGGTCTTAGGAGGTATTATTGCTTATGTTCTTTCAAACACGGAGGTGAGGTTGTGGTTTTACGACCTTTATGTGGACTATAGGGCTTACATAGATATAGGTGAGGATATATATCTCAGGGAGGATATAACCTATTTCCCCGATGATCCAAAACTTACCATGCTTTACAGGAACTTTAATGCGCCCCTTACCTACGAGGAGGAAATTGAGAATCCCTTTATAAAGGTTGTTGATGTTAACGGTCCCTTCGTTCCTTACATTAAGGACTGGAGGGGAAGGGTTTATACAAAGGGAGGGAATGATGAAGACAAGGGTGTTATAAGAAGAAGGGCTCAAAATAATGAGGTGGGTATTTATAGCAGGGAAGGTTTTGACGGAAAACAAACTCTCTCCTCAGAATTCCTTCTGTATCCTCCCGTGAAAGATGACGGGGTGTACCAGCATGTTAATATAAAGCTTGCGGACAAACATGTCTATTATAGACATGTAAATATAATCCTGAGGGATGAGAGGGGAATAATTGAAGCCGTTTATCCTCATCTTCCCCTTTACTCCTTAAAAAGAGAAGGCGACAGATGGATTATTGAAGGGAGGGCACCGGACAACACCATAGTTGAGGTTGAATTGGTACTAAAGGGTCTTGAAGGTGAACACTTCTATCAATCCGCTACGGATATACCCTTAAGGGTTAAGAATGCGAATGAGAAATTTCTAAGGGAGAAACATCTTAGGGATAGCTTTAGAAATATACTTTTGGTAATGCTTTTTGGATTTCCGGTAATACTTTTTGTTGTTTACAGTATATTCGGCAAGGAAAAAACCTTTTCCGTTCCACGATTTTTAAGCTTTATACCTAACAAGAATAGGAAACCCTGGTTTGTGAATATGGTTTTTAGCGGTGATGCTACGGAGACGGATGAGTCCGCTTACTTTTCCACCCTCTTGGACATGGAAAGGAGGGGCATTATAGAGATTGAAGAGGAGCCAGGGGATGTAAGGATAAGGGTAAAGGAAATGAATGTGGAAGATCCTTATGAACGGAAGATCCTCATGTTTATTATGGGGAATGCTTCGGAGGATGGGCTTTTCAGTATAAGGGATATGGAAAAGAAGGTGAATGAGCTTGTAAAGTCTAAGGATGTTGATGAATTAAAAAAACTTAAAAAAAGTTTTGATGAGATAATAAAGTTCAACCACAGAGAATCTTACAAAGATCTTTTATCCCTGAAGGGATTTCATATAGTAAGGATATGTGGCTTTTTGTTATCCCTTGTGGCAATAGGTATATATGTATATTCCCATACTTTTCGCTATGCATACACCTACGACATTACTGTCCTTTCCCTTATATCCTTTATTCTCCTTAACATACCCCATATACTGCTTCCGAAACAGATATTCGGCAGGTGGAAAGGGTCTTACTATAAGGAGAGACTTGAGTGGGAAGCATTCAAAAACTTTCTCTCCGATCTCGCCATGATGAAGAAGTATGCACCCGAGGATATGGTTATATGGAAGGATTGGCTTATCTACGGTGTAGCCCTTGGCGTAGGTGAAAAGGTAGAAAAAGCCCTTGAGGAGCTCAATATAAAAATACCTGAAGTTAAAAAAGTAAGGCTCCTGCGTGACAGAACCCGTTACTACTATGGAAGTTTGGATAAGGGTATAAGCTCCCTTACATCAACGGGTACAAAGGGATTGGGTGGTTTCGGAGTGGGCGGAGGATTCGGGGGAGGCGGTGCGGGAGGAAGGTGATCAGAGAGGAGGTTTATTCTCATAATGCTTAAAGATCTGTTCCCATGTATATGAAATTCGCAAAAGAGTTGATTCATCAAAGGGTTTTCCTATAAGTTGTCCTCCCACAGGTAAGTTGTTTTTCCATCCTATGGGTATAGATATACCTGGTAGTCCCGCGAGGTTTACCGAGACGGTAAATATGTCGGAAAGGTACATCTCAATGGGGTTTTTAGTCCTTTCGCCGAATTTGAAAGGTAATGTGGGTGTTGTAGGACCCGCAATAACATCAACCTTTTCAAAGGCGGATTTAAAGTCTCTGTATATAAGTGTTCTGACTTTCATAGCTTTTAGATAGTAGGCATCGTAGTATCCAGTTGATAGGGCGAAGGTACCGAGCATTATTCTCCTTTTAACCTCTTGTCCGAAGCCTTCTCCTCTTGTTTTACTGTACATATCTATGAGGTTCTCAAAGATTTTTGCTCTGTAGCCGTATCTTACACCGTCATACCTTGCCAAATTGGAAGATGCTTCGGAGGGAGCTATTATATAGTAGGCGGGAATAGAGTATTTTATATTAGGCAAAGAAATTTCCTCTATGTAACATCCCGCTGATTCAAGCTTTTTTATAAATTCATCAAAGGTGTCTTTTACTTCTTTCTGTATTTCAAATTCAAAAAATTCCTTAGGAATACCTATCCTTAAGCCATTTATGTCCTTTTTCATCTCTTCCGTAAACCTATCCACTTTCATATCAACAGAGGTTGAATCCTTGGGATCCTTACCGCTTATTATCTCCATAAGGAGTGCTATGTCTTCTGTCTTTCTTGCTATGGGTCCTATTTGGTCAAGGGAAGAGGCGAAGGCAACAAGACCGTACCTTGATACCCTTCCGTAGGTGGGCTTAAGGCCTATAACACCGCAGAAGGCGGAGGGTTGCCTTATGGAACCTCCCGTATCTGAGCCAAGAGCTGCGGGGGCGGACCTTACAGAAACACAAGCAGCAGATCCCCCAGACGATCCTCCCGGTACCCTTTCCCTGTCCCACGGGTTTTTCGTAGGGAAGAAAGCTGAGTACTCCGTGGAGGATCCCATTGCAAACTCATCAAGGTTTGTCTTTCCTAAGAATATAGCACCTGCCCTTTTTAATTTTTTTATAACCGTAGCATCAAAAGGGGCGATAAAGTTTTCAAGTATTTTTGAAGCACAGGTTGTCTTTACACCTTCTATATTTATATTGTCCTTAATGGCTAATGGTACACCATAGAGCGGACCTTCCCCTACCTTTTCATCCTTTTCCTTTGCTTCTTCAACACTTTTTTCAATGACAGTTATATAAGCCTTTATCTCCTTTTCTGTCTCCTCTATCCTTTTTAAAAAGGCTTCCGCAACCTCCGATGGTTTTATTTCTTTTCTTTTTATTAAGTCGCTGAGTTCTTTAAGACCTTTTTCTGTCAATTCCATGTAGAAGATTTTATCATGCTTCCCCTATGTCCTCCCTCTCTATCTGTATATCTTCCGTTAGGGGTGTTTCAAATCCCATTGAGGGCATGTAGGTTCCCATCTCCCTTTCATACTCTTCTGCACAGTTGGCGCAGAACCTTGTCCACGGTATGGCGCATAACCTTGCGTACGGTATCTCATTTCCGCACCCTTCGCATATACCGTAGGTACCGCTCTCTATTTTCCTTAGGGCATTGTCTATCTCTTTTAACATCTCTATTTCCCTTTGGGAAAGGTTGTCAAGCAATTCCTCCGTATAAGTCATCTGACTCATATCCTCCCAGTCTCCGGGTTCCTTAGCCTCTTCCTCTATCCTATGTTGGGTATCCTCTTTTTTTAAGTATCTTTCAAGTATCTTTTTCTTTTCTGTATTTAGCCTGTCTCTGCACTCCAGAAGCTTTTCCTTATCCATGATAACCTCCTCATTGTTTTATTTAGAATATAATATTTTAAGTCAATAAAAAAATAATGCCATGAAAAACAGGGTAGCAAAATTCCTTTTATTAGCATCCTTCTTGATAATTGTCGGCGTTTTATTATTTCTTTTTATCCTTTCCCTTGATTTGCCGTCCGTTGAAAAACTTGAGAACTTTACTCCTCCGGAGGCGACGGTAGTTTACGACTATAGGGACAGGATATACGGTGATATAGGTGTCCAGAGAAGGTATTATGTACCTTTGGATGAAATTCCCTTATATGTCAGGCAGGCTTTTATTGCCGCGGAGGATAAGAACTTTTATGAACACTTCGGTATAGATATAGGGGCGATAATAAGGGCGATGATAGTAAATATAAAGCACAGGAGGGTTGTGCAGGGCGGGAGCACAATAACACAGCAACTGGCGAGGAATTTGTTCCTTACCCACGAAAGGAACATAATAAGAAAACTGAGGGAGATGATCCTTGCTATAAAGATAGAGAGAAAATACAGCAAAGATAGGATTCTTGAGCTGTACCTTAATCAGATATATCTCGGGAGCGGTGCCTACGGTGTTGAGGCAGCTTCGCGAATATACTTTGGTAAAAGTGTAAGGGAGCTTACCCTTGAAGAAGCTGCAACCCTTGCAGGGCTTCCTAAGGCTCCTGCAAAATTTAATCCTTTTGCAAATCCTAAACTGGCTAAGGAAAGAAGAAATTATGTGCTCAGAAGGATGTATGAGGACAAATACATTACGAAGGAAGAGTATGAAAGTGCTATAAGGAAGCCCCTTATTGTTGAGACAGAAAACAGGTTTTACGGCATGGATTATTTCCTTGATATGGTTCAGCAGTATCTGTTTGAAAAGTATGGAGAGCTTGCCCTTGCGGGTGGATTAAAAGTTTACACAACCATAGACAGGGATCTGCAGAAGCTTGCTCAAAAAGTTCTGCACAGGGGTATTCTTAAAATAGCCAAAACCTATGGTATGCCCTTCCTTCCAGAAAGTAAGAAGGAGCTTGAGAGGGCTTATGAAAATCAGCCAACAAAGATAAAACCAGGAAACATATATATAGGTTACATTGAACAGATAGAGGACAGTAAGGTAATTATAAAAATAAAAGATAGGAGTTTTGAAGCGGATGTCCCCTCAATGCCCATTGAAGAGGGCACTTTTGTACTTGTTAAGGCTCACAGATTCAAGGGGGGTGTAAAGCTTGAGATTCTTCCCGATCTTCAAGGAGCCCTTGTAAGTATGGATGCAAAAACGGGGGAAATAAGGGCAATAGTTGGAGGTTATTCCTATGTTAGGAGTCCGTACAACAGGGCTTTGAAGGCAAAGAGACAGCCCGGGTCCGCCATAAAGCCCGTTATATATCTTGCCTCACTCATGAGGGGTTATACTCAGATATCTATGATAGATGCGATGCCGAGGTCCTATTATGATCCTTCCACCGGTGAGTACTGGACTCCGAGGAATTACGATAATAAGGAGTATGGAATAGTTACCCTCAGAATGGCTCTTGCGAAGAGTATAAATACCGCTACGGTAAATCTGCTTGATGAACTTGGTTTTGAAATAGTTATGGATGTGGCTGATAAGCTGGGCCTTAAGGATCTCAAACCCTTTTACTCCCTTGCCCTTGGGACGGTTGAGGTTACCCCCCTTGAACTGACTTCCGCATATCAGACCTTTGCGGATTTAGGAATAAAGTGTGAGCCTTTCTTTATAAGAAGGATTGTTGATAGATACGGAAATGTCCTTGAGGTAAATGAACCTAAATGCGAGCAGGTTTTACCTCCTCAGGAGGTCAGGGTTCTTGTTGACATGTTGCGGGCTGTTATTACGGAAGGTACGGGTAAGAGGGCAATGGTTCTTAACAGGATAATTGCGGGAAAGACGGGGACTACGGATGAGTTCATGGATGCATGGTTTGTGGGATTTTCTCCTTACATCGTCACGGGGGTTTGGGTGGGCTTTGATATAAAAAGGAGCCTCGGAGAGCATATGTCCGGTGCAAGGGTTGCACTGCCTATATGGATAGATTTTATGAGTGTTGCAACCGCCAAGTATCCCGATGAGGATTTTCCGCTTCCCGACGGTACCGTGATTGTCTCCATAAATAAAGAAAAACTTGTCAGGGCGGATGAGACATGCCCCGGTATTCCTATGATATTCGTTGAAGGCACTGAACCGGATACAACCTGTTCCGATGTTGAAGAGTCACCCGTTGATGAATTTCTTTTCAACTCCGCTCCTTAACTTATTGATCAGGGTATGTTTACCGGTCCTATGGTCCTTAAAGCTCCTACGGCGCATATACCCAGTGGATCTTCCCTGTCAACGGGTCTCGGTCTCGGGCATGTATAGTCAATTGCTGAAACACCTATACACCACACACCGTCTGGTAGTGTAAACGAGAAACTTGTTGAGAAAATAGGCATTTCGTAATAAACTTCCCTGTCAGGGAATCCCCTTACTTGGTTTGCGGGTATCCATTGAGAACATGAAGTACAATCAGGTGAGCAATCAGAAAGTGGTGCATAAAATACGAGATAACCATTCAGATCCTTAACATTTACTTTTGACCATTTTATATTTAGCCTGTTTCCGTCCTTGATCAGAGTTATTGTATCTGGAGGGGGTGGTTGTGTCAGATCAATGGGGAAATCAATAACGCCGTCACCGTCCGCATCGCCTTCCGGCGGTAGATAATCGGTATCATCCGTAAAGGGGCCTTTGCTCAGCATCTTCATTATAGCCCTCATCATATTCCACTCATCAGGATAGACCCTTCTGTCTGGAAAACCGTAGGAATATTTGTTCCATAAGTAGTACGGCATTATACTGAAATCACCAGCGGGAGGCCACCACCACATGCTTTCATAAGCGGGATCAAGTGAAAAGTTTGGCACATCGGGAGGATATTCTATATTTGTTAAAGGTGGATCTCCCACCTGCGTATTTGTTACCCACTGTTTATCAGGATCAAAGGAGGATCCTTTAGCCCTCGGTCCGTGACACTTATGACAGTAAGTCATGAAAAGATCCCTCGGATCCCTCAATCCCTGCGTCCCGGGATCACTGTAAACAGATGGATTAGCCTCCTGGACAAGCCAATCTATAAGGGCAACCTTCTGCTCAAGATCAGGCATACTTCCCCTCGTAACAAGCCTTCTAAGAAGCATCCTATTTACAGTTTTAGTCCAATGCACCACATCCTTACCCAAAGGCACCGCATCCCACCCATAAACTATACCCACATACAAGGACATCCCCCTCGTAAGCCTCTTGTTATTCGTAGCACTCCCTATCACTATCCCATGACATGTTCCACACGCCGCCTGCGCTATAAGTTCCGGCTCGCTTACTGGTATATACCCACAACACCCAGGTGGTGCATTGCTCACAAGCCAATTAACTATCCTGTTAAAGATCGTCCCGCCTTGACCTCCCGGTACTACCGCACCATTAACGTTTATCATCCTCCCCACCGTTATCTCCCAATCTTGTTGTCCCTTCCCGTCAAATAACCACATGTCAAGTCCAGGACTAACTGTCAAGATCTTCTCATACCCCCTTATGCCGTGACATGACCCGCATACCGCCTTTACTATCTTCTCATCACTCCATGTTGATACATCCCCGCAACACCCAGGCCCAAAGTTGTTCTCAAGATAGCTTACTATCTTGCAGTAGGGTGTTGTGGGATCTACACTGCAGTCATTCACTCCCCCGGGTACGGGACACCCATTCTTCTCTATCATCCTCGCTACGGTAAATGCCCAGTCGTCCCTTGTTCCTGGTTGTTTTCCGTCCAAGAGGGTTACATCCACTCCTATTGCATTGAGGGTTATCCTTTGGTTTGCTACTACTAATCCGTGACATATTCCGCAGAACATTTGGGTGAGTTCTTGCCCTGTCTTTGTTGTGAGATCTGGCTGGGGTATTGCAAGATTGGTGAGGTAGTTTACTATTTTGTCCACCGCTTGCCCGTTTATGCCTCCTGGTACTGGACAGTTGTTCTTGTAGATCATTTTCTCTACTGTTTCTCTCCATCCTTTTGCGTCTTTGTTAAGGGGTAGTTCTATGTCCCAGAATTTGTTTCCTGTTGTTATTCTTTGTCCGTTTATTATTATTCCGTGACATGCTCCGCAATAGACTTGTGTTAGTTGTTGTCCTGTTGCTGTGTTGGGGTCAAGGTGTTGTCCTACATTGGGTCCTACATTGGTGTTTAGCCAGTTTACTATTCTTGTGAATATTTGTCCTTGTGTGCCTCCTGGTATTGCGCATCCGTT
>JALWBR010000044.1:0-53953 GCA_027037055.1 Aquificales bacterium
GGAGACACCTTATTAACAAGCGGTTTCCACCTGTATCCTTCTGCAACTTCCAGGACATCCCTAAACACAACCGGTTCTCCTACCCTGAAGACCATCTCTCTGTCTCTATCTACTATTGCTACGTTTCCATAGGCTGATATGTTGAAGGCTTCTATACCATTAGCCAACTTTAGACAGTCTTTTTCTTTTCTGAAGAGGTCGGGAAAAGTATTTACCAGTAATTTCTCCGCCAAGAAGTGGTTTACTTCCCAGTTTGCCATACTTAAACCATTATATAAAACCACAACTTACGAGGATGGAATGGAGTATGTATAGTTAAAGTCCCGGCACCCCGATTAAAACCCTACATAAAAATCTATTCCGCCGTATATACTTTTACCTGCGGAGCTGTCTTTATAGCCTGCTCTAAGCAGGATGGAATAGTTTGATTTTGCGAACTCAACGGTAGGAGCGAACTGAAAAGCCCTGTAATCGTAGTTGCCTTGACCTATGAATTCCGTACCGAATCGTAAATTATTGAAGTATATACCCTTTGAAACTCTCAGCCTTCCCCACAAATAGGATGTGCTTGTGCTGTAGCTTCCTGCCAATGTAACAAGAAAATTCCTCGGAAGGGGTATATATGCATCTCCCGTGACTGCAAAACCTTCATAAAGCCCTTTTATTTTAACACCTGGTACATCGGGATTAACTGTGGTATTCCTTGCTTCCCATCCGGGTATGAGGGAAAAAACACCTACAGGGGACATCCACTTTATTCCTATTCCTCCCTGAAAGGAAGGGGCTTCCGCCTTTACTTTTGTAGATTCACTCCGAAAGGAATAAGCGAGATAATCCCCGAAGAGTCTTATCGCTATTTTTAAATCCTTTTTAATATCAAAGTCTTTTATGATGCCCGCATAAAAGAACATCTGCTGGGAAGAATCTAACTCACCTCCTCCTATCACATGGAATGAAGCCCCCCACAGGAGGGAGGGCACGGATGCGAGAACGAGTACGGTTCTTTTCATAACATGCTCCTGACCGCGGTTACGAGTTTATCCTTTTCCATACTTGTTACAAGAACACCTTCATATTTCAAGCCGTATCTGTAAACTTTCATACCGTAAAAGTCCAGTTCTTCTTCCCATACAACGGTTGCACTTCTCGGATACTCCCTCTTATTTATCATAAAGCTTACCTTTCTGAGGTTTTCGGGTAGCTTGGTGTGTGTTACTATTTTCATGCCTCCTTCGCTCATATCCTCGGTGGCGAAGGGTATGAATTTGCCATCAAGCAGGATGATACCGGGTATCTTTATCCTGTATCTGTCCTTTTTCCTCCTGAACAGTCTTCCTTTAAGCAGGTCATATACCACGGATAGGGGGGTGGGGAAGGGTGTGTTTGCATCACGCATAAGTTTTAGAACTGCAAATCTGAAGTTGAAGGCGGTTATTTTATCTTTAAGTTCCGTGGATAGGTTTTCAAACATCAATCCTACCCTGTACATACCCGTATCTTCTTCCTTTTGTACTCTTAACACTTTACCCTCAACGGTTATCCTTTCCGCTTTGTAAATAAGCCTGAGATTAACCTTTTCTCCGGGAGATATGTATCTTGAGGATATAACGGATGCTCCTCCGGTACTCAGGTCATTTACAACAACCGCGGTAGGATTGCCGTTAACGAGGACCGCGGGGAAGTTTACCGGGAATCTGAACTCCTTCCTTCTTTGGATTTTCTTGAAGGACCAGATGATAAATCCCAGTATAAAGGAACTGTTGACGACAGCCCAAAATATATTTGCTATATAAAGATCTTTGTAAGGTAAATTCTTAAAGTTAAGCAATGCTACTGCAACACCTAATATACTTAGAACGACTACTACTATCTGGGGTATAAGTTCCGAGGGATTTGTCCTTCCCGTGTTTGATTTATCTGTAACCTTGAAGGGTATCCTATTCAGTTTAAGGGCTGATATTATATACTTTGCCAGTAATACAAACTTGACCGCATTGTACTGTTCAAAGAAGGATAGTTTTCCGTAACCCCTTGACATCTCAATAACCGCCCATATGGAAAATACAAAATGAGGTATAAAGTATGTAAGGAATTCGTATATGCTCTTTCCGTAGATGGGATATATATGCATTGTTAAAACTATTATGGGTGCTATGTAATATATAAATTTTTGGAGACCATCAAAGAAATGTACTATGGAGAAGAAATAACTTATTCTCTGATTAAGTGTAAGACCTTTCTTTATAAGAGGATTATCTTTACTGAAGAAAAGCTGTATTGCCCCAACACCCCACCTTTCCCTCTGGGTGAAGAAGGGCTTATAGGTGGACGGAGATAGTCCGTAAGCCAAGGGTTCGTTGTGATAAACGGATTTCCATCCCTTGGCATGTAATCTGAGGGATGTATGTATATCTTCGGTAACCGTTCCTGTTGCAAAACCGCCTATATCCTCTAATGCCTTTCTTCTAAGCACCGCACAACTTCCGCAGAAGAATGCCGCATTAAATCTATCCTTACCCGGCAATATAACCCTGAAGAACAAATTGGGTTCCGCCCATACCTTTCCGTTCTTTTCCTTATGTTGGAAGGAATCAATGTTATAAAAATCTTGCGGAGTTTGAACGAAGGCTACCTTTTCGTCGGTAAAGTATCCGAGGGTTTTATCAAGAAAATCCGGCTCAGGCACATGATCCGCGTCAAATACTGCTATAAAATCACCGTCTGTGTATTTGAGGGCATTATTGAGATTACCAGCCTTTGCGTGTTTATTATCCTTTCTTGAAATGTAACCTATACCAAGCTCTTCCGCCAGCTTTTTTACCTCTTCCCTGTTGCCGTCATCAAGAACATAAGTTTTATGGGGATATCTTATATTTTTGCACCCTATGAGTGTTTTTCTTAGTATTTCAATGTCCTCATTTAGAGTGGGTACGAACACATCCACCTTCAAGCCGGGCGGAGGAGGAGGTGCCTTTCTCTTTTTGAGGGTCCATGTGGTATAAACAAAATTAAGGGTCATAAGGAAGCCGAACAGCTCCGCACCGTAGAGGGCTATGGAGAACAGAAGGGCTTCCTGATTAAAGGTGTTTAATCTCCATATAAGATAGGTGCCTGAGAAAAAGATGAAAAGGAGCGCTACGGTTCTTCTGTAAACTTCAAGTTTTCCGTTTTCCATTTCCTAACCCTCCGTTTTCTGTCAATTTTTTAATAGCAACAACCGTGCCATTTACAGGATTTATAAGTTATTGATAATACTCAAATATATGTTCTATAAATTTTTATATCGGAAAAAGTGTAAATATTTTTTACTACGAGATAATTGAAAGGGGATCTTTTTATTGGGACAGTGTATCTTGATGTTATGTAAATTATATTTACAATGTGTAAATCACATTTACAATCTGTTTTTTACATGCTTCACAAAAATAAGTATCTGGGCTATTGCCCTGTAAAGCTCGGGAGGTATCTCTTCGTAAACCTCCATGTTTATCATGGCATTTACAAGGTCCGTATCTTCAACCACAGGTATGTTATTCTCTTTTGCGAGTTTTATTATCCTTTCCGCAATGGATCCCTCGCCTTTAGCCACTATCCTTGGCGCCCTGTCCCTCTCCTGGTCGTATCTCAGGGCTATTGCCTTCTTTTTTTTCTCTTCCATGCCTATACCCTCAGATGAAAGGTTCCCTCTTCAAATTCGCTTTTAATAAGATTGTCAAAGTTTTCCTTGGATTCTACCTTTACTTCAAATGTGCCGAGGTTAAGATCCGCTTCCCCGAACATTTTTCTGAGTGTGTTTTTCTCCCTTTCTATCCTTCTTCCGAGTATTTCTATATCCGTAAAGAATTTAAGGTTAATAAGATCGGGTTTGTTTCTTGAAGCCTCCATCAATATGCCAAGGAACCCCTCATCATAAATAAAATTAAAGAATATCCTGTAAATATCTTTTAAAGAGACGAAAAGTGAACCCTTAGACCCCTCATAGTTAAAGGGTACCGCAAATTTTTTACCCCTTTCAGAAAGCATGAAATGTTGAAGCAGATTTATAAACTTAAGCTCTTCCATGTATTTGCCTATGGTACTTTCCATCCATCTCAAAAGGGACGGATTATCAATGTCCATTGAACGCAAATTATCATAAGCTTTTACTATCTGTTCTATATCCTTTTTCTCTATGCCTTCCGCAATTCTGAGTAGTATATTTTTTATCCCCTTATCTTCTATGTTTTCGGAAAATCTTCTTATAATCTCAGGATCCGTTTTAAGAACAGCTTCAAGTAGCTTATACTTTCTGTCTTGGAGTATGTTTTCTAACTTTTCTTTCCCCGTTAGAAACTTTATTAATTTATTTTCATAAAATAATCCGGAATTTTTTATGGATTCCTGGGCTTTATCGGGATGTATAAGATTAATTGTGAAGGCAACATCTTCTATAAGGTTTTTTATAAGGGTCTTAATGTCTTTTACACCCCTCTCAACAGATACTATTTGCAAGGTTACCGGATTTTCTTCCTCCACCATAAGGGTAAGGATGTCGCCCCTGCTTATACCTATGGATAATCTGTTTTCCGCTTCAATTTGATAGCCGTTTGGAAGACTTAATAAAACCTTGTTTTCCGTTGCATTCATAACCGTTGCCCTGAACTGGTTTCCTTTTCTACCGAGGGTTTCAAGAAATATCTCTGGTACTATCGTGAGTATTCTTATTTGAACCCTCTGGGCTTGCTTGTAAGCCTCAAGGGCTTGTGATCTCTCTAAGGCATGCTGTAGGAAGACGCCTTCAACCCTTCTTCCTTCCATCCCTTTTAATATGGGACTATATTTGTGCCAGTGCCAGCGCTCCCCTCGCTCCCAAAAACTCACCCGCTAAGGAGAAACCTACGGACACGCAGGAAGCGGGTAAACCTTCCGCCTGCATTTTAAGTCTGTCTTCAATATCCCCCAAAAATTCCCTTATGTCATCTATCAAACCGCCCCCGAGTATTATTCTGTCTGGATTAAATATGTGAACTATATTAACGAGACCTATTATAAGATATCTCTTGAACTCTTCCACCGTTTCAAGGGCTTCCTTTTCTTCCTGTCTTGCCTTTTCCGCTATCTCATGGGCGGATACTTTTTGACCCGTCAGTTTTTCATAAATTCTTTCAATTCCGTAGGAGGAGCAGTAAGCTTCCCAGCATCCCTTTCTTCCACAATTACACCTCTCTCCGTCCTTTTCTATGATGTGATGTCCGAGTTCTAAGGCGGAACCGCAAGTTCCGTAGAAAGGTTCACCCTTATATACAAAGCCTCCTCCCAGACCTGTGCCTACCGCCACGAGTATAAGGTTTTCACTGTCCCTGTTGTCATAGTACCATTCGCCGAAAGCTGCAACGGTAACATCGTTGCCTATGACAAAGTTTATATTAAGATCTCTCAGTATCTTTCCGAGATCAAGATCATTAAGGGCGGGTATGTTGGGCGAGTGGTATATCCTGCCTTCCTTTGAGGTGAAACCTGCAACCGCCACCCCCACCTTTTCCGGATTCCCCTCCCTTATTATATTCAGAAGGGTGTCTATAGTCTTTTTCCTGTCTTTATAGGTGTCTTTAACATATATCTTTTCCCTTCTGCCGTTCTCCCACAGTACCTTTACAAAAGTCCCTCCTATATCAATTCCTTTTTTCATAATAAATTTCTCCTATTAAAGGTTTTTTATCGTCTGTTTTCCCTTCTATTACAAGTACCTCCCTGTTATTCGCAATAAATTTTACTGCAATGTTATCTTTATCCACCTTGTAGGTTATTTGAATTTCTCTTATTCCTTTAAAATCTTCCTTAGACTTCATACACAACTCAATGAGTCTTTCTTTTGTAAATAATTCTTTTAGAATATCAGACAGTATAGATCTTATCTTGAGAGCATTTTCTTCTGTGCAAGGAAGTTTGCCCAGTAAGAAGTAACCCGATTGTTTAAAAGCTTCTACGGAATCCTCTATCTTTTCTTTATCCTGATACCATATAAGAAGGGATATGAGGAATGGATATAAGAGGGAGAGGATTATGAATACGCCTATAACCGTATCCTCCGATCTCTTTCTCAAAGCCATCCCTTCTTCCTTACCCAGTAAAGTAAGGCTAAGGTAACCCCTGCCATTAAAAATAGGGAATAGGGATATCCGTACTTCCACGAGAGTTCTGGCATGTATTTGAAATTCATACCGAATATGCTTGCTATGAGGGTTGCGGGCAGGAATATGGTTGCAATAACCGTAAATACCTTTACCGCTTCATTCTGCCTTATCGTTATAAGGCCGAGGAGTGAGTTTTGTATGCTGTCTATCTTTTCCATATAAAAGGATGTATAGTCAAGCAGGGTATGTAGGTCATCCATAACTATCTTAAGTTCCCTTTTTGTCTTTGCATTAACCTTCGGACTCTTTATGAAGTGGGTTAGTATTCTTATTTTTTCGTTTATTGTTTCTCTTAGGGTTATATTAAGCTCATCATAATAGGCTATATCCTTTATGATCTCTTCTGATTGTTCCATAAATATTTCCTTCCTGAGATTTCTTATCCTCCTGCCGAGTATCTCAAGCCTGTCACCTATCCTGTCAACCTCAAGATTCAGTATCTCTCCGAAGACGGACTCAGCAAACTGGAAATACATCTTCTGGGAATTCGCCCTGCTTAAAAAGAATTTGAGAAGGGGAATATCCATATATCTAAGACTCACTATTATCTTTTTCTTTATAAAAAAAAACACGGGTTCAACTATTATCTCTTCCTTTCTCTGTATAACGAAAGACATATTTGCGGATATAGAATCCTCCGTTTCTATATACTTTGAGCTTATCTCTATATCACCGAGGACCTCCTTTGAGGGCATTATGAAACCTACTGTACTCTTTAGCCACTCTATCTCTTCATCGGTGGGATCAAGAACATCCATCCATACTACCGTATCCCTCCCTATCTGACCGAATTCATCTATGGGCTTTTCCTCAAATCCCCTGTTTATATTAACATAAAGGGTTATCACAAAATACTATCATATCACCTAACGAATCTTTCTGGTGAGAAGGTTTCAAAGTAATCGGATGACTTTTCCTTATCAACCCAGTCCGCTATTATTTTTGAGGTTACGGGTGTAAGAAGTATGCCGTTTCTGTAATGACCAGTTGATATTATGTAGTTTTCGCCTATTTCAAATACGGGTTTTTCATCGGGTGTGGCGGGTCTGAAACCCACAAGCACATTGACAAATTGACTTTCCTTTAATTTGGGAACTGTTCTGCAAGCCATGGTTGAAAGCTGATCAACACCGCCGAGGGTGGGTCTTGTATCAAAACCCGCCTCTTCCGAAGTTGCGCCTATGAGTATGTGATTCTCCTTCGGAATTATATAAACGCTGTCTGAGAAGTATATCCTTTCAAGATGTACACCCTTTATTTTAAGCAGTTGACCCTTTACGGGATATACGGGAAGATGAGGGATTATTTCGTTCCACGCCCCTGTTGTTATTATGTAAACATCAAATTCATAATTCTTCTTAAGACCCTCCAAACCCTTTATGTACTTCCCATCCTTATCTATGTGCTTTATCTCATCCAATATGAGCCTTATACCGAGCTTTTCTGTTGAAAACAAGAGGGCATCCATCAACCTTTCCGTATCAACTCCCCCTTCATCCTTAAACAATACCCCTCCTTTTATTTCTTCCGATAGAAGGGGTTCTTCCCTTTTTATGTCATTTCCTTTATAAATCTCAAGGTTTACACCCCTCTCTTTATATATCTCCGCATACCTGAATATGCGTGATATCTCTTCCTCATCCCTTCCTATCCTCATAATGCCCTTTCTTCTGTAATCTATATTAAAGCCTGCTATCTTTTCCACCTTGTTTGCGAAATCGTCAAACATCCGTAGGCTTTCTTCACAGAAATCAAGCATATCTCCTTCAAGCCCTTCTGAGTAGGGAGCGAGCATACCTCCGGATGTCCACGATGCCCCCTCTTCATAATTTCTTGTTATTACGGTTACATCAAATCCCCTAAGCTTAAGCTCAAGGGCTGTTGATAGCCCTATTACTCCGCTTCCTACAATGCCTACCCTTTTCATCCTTCCTTAAATGCCTCCGCCATTGCCCTGTGTATTATAAAAGGATCATACAATCCCATATCTTTAAAAAGATAGCCATCGCCACCAGTTATGAAAACACAGAGGTATTTACCGTATAAATTTTCAAATCTTTCCTTAACACCTTTTATAAAATACAGGGATTCAAGGAATATGCCTCCCTTGATTGCGGAGAGTGTATCAACACCTATGGTTTCCTTGAACATTTCCGGTTCTACCAACGGTAGAAGTTCCGCCCTTTCATGAAGTGCTCGTGCCTTTGTCCTAAGACCGCATGTTATAAAACCGCCCTTAAACACTCCTTCAATCAGAAGATCTATAACGAGGGCTGTTCCCACGCTTACAAGCAGGGCTGTGTCGGAATAGAACTTTTTCACCCCGTATGCAAAAAGGACCCTGTCAATACCTACGCTTTCCTTTGATTTGTACTCCACTTTAATATTAATGTTATCAGGGTTTATGAAACTTATCCTGTTTCCCAATATCTTTATAAATTCCTCACGAAGGGAAGGTCTTACGGAAGAGGCAATGATTCTCTCTCTTCTTTCAAGTATGTTCAACGCATCATCAACCCTTTCAAACTTACCTATGAATCTTATATTTTCCCCTTCATGTTCGCATATATCTATGGATGTGTTTCCTATATCAACCGTTATCAACTTGTCCATCCTTCTTTACAGCCATCTTTCCCAAGATTATGGATATCTCGTATAGGATTATTAGGGGTATTGCCATAAGTATTTGGGTTGCCACATCCGGGGCTATAAGGGCACCTATTACGAAGGCTATTACTATAAAGTATCTTCTGAACTTTTTAAGTTGCTGTTCGGTTACAATTCCCGCCCTTTGAAGCATGTATATGATTATGGGCATTTCAAAGGCGATACCAAAACCGAGTATCATCTTTAATACAAATCCTACATACATGCCTACGGATAGGAAAGGGGTTGCATTGAGCTGGGAAAAGCCTATTCCTATAAGGAATTTTAAAGCTACGGGGAGAACCGCAAAGTAGGCAAAACATGCCCCTGATATAAAAAGTATTATTGAGAAGGTGAGAAGGGGGATAAAAAGCCTCTTCTCATGGGCATAAAGACCCGGTTCTACGAACCTCCATATCTGATAAAGTATCACCGGGGAAGATAATATGAGACCTGCTATAAAGGTTATCTTCAGAAGAATAAACAAGGGTTCTGTGGGGGAGAGGGTTATAAGCTCTACTTGGGGATAAGATTTATTGACGGGGAGTTTTAGAATCTCAAATATTTTATCTGAAAAGTAGAAGGATATGCCCGCACCGAAAAGAAGGGCTACAATGGATTTAATTATCCTCGCCCTTAATTCCCTCAGATGTTCTGTTAGAGGCATTGCCTCCAGTTCTTGATCTGTCCCTTTCATCTTCCTCCTCTTCCTTTATTTCCTCTTCAAGCTCCTTCATTTCCTTTTCAATTTCCCTTGTTTCCTCTTCAATGGCTTTCCTGTTGGTGCTTTCAATGTACGCCTGCATTTTAAGATCATCCCACATAAGTCTGAGCTTCCTCATCAGCTTACCTATCTCAACCGCCATATCCATCATCCTTTCGGGTCCCAGGATTATGAAAGCTATAAGCAGTATGAGTAGTATTTGAAGTTCCATAAGCCCGTATAACTATTATAAGCTTTACATGTTAAAATTTAAATGTACCTAAATCAACTTAAGGAGGGATGTCATGAAAAAGGGCATCATTGCTTTAGCTGTGGGAGCATTGATTGTGGGGGCTGGGACAACCTTTGCCCTCAATAAGAGTAACACGGGCTGTGGACTCGGCTATGTGCTTTTGAAGGATCAGGAAGGGATCCTTTTTGAGGCTTTCGCGGTTACAACAAACGGGACATCCGCCAACCAAACCTTCGGTATAACCTCGGGTACTTCCGAGTGCAAACAGCCTGCCAGCTTTGTGAAGAACGAGAGATTGGAGAAGTTCGTTTATAACAACATGGATGAACTTGCGGAAGATATAGCCCGCGGAGAGGGTAAATATCTGGAAACCCTTGCGGATCTTATGAATGTTCCTTCTTCCGAAAAGGAGAAGTTTTATACGAAACTCAAGAATAACTTTGATAACATCTTTTATTCTGAGGATGTAACCCCCAACGAAGTTATAAACAGAATTGCTTCTCTTTAAACTACTTGTATTCCTGCTTCTTACGGGGACTTCCCTTTTCGGGAGTCCCCCATTTACGGATATAGCGGAAAGGAGGAAACTTTACAATCATCCCTTATGGCTTTTACTTCTTGAGTATGAGGGCGGGGAAAGTAAGATAGACGATCTGGAATTCTTTGTAAGTCCGCGGGGTAAAAGGGATCCGAAGGATGAACTTCTTACCTTTATAAAAGTATTGCAAAAGAATCCCTTGATTGCATGTAAGTATCCTGCACGGGCTTACTTTCTTAAAAAGTATCTTTCCTTGGATGTAAATGTAAGATGTAAGGAGGTGGAGGAGTTCCTTGAGGAGGTTAAGGGTAATAATTTAAGTATAGTTTTTGCGGATTCACACATAAACAGTCCCGCCTCAATGTTCGGACACACTTTCCTAAGGATTTACGGCAGGGAAAGGGATGTAACCTCATATATAGTAAACTATGCAGCCTTTACCGGGGAGACCTTCGGTCCCCTTTACGCTTTTAAGGGGATCTTTGGCTTTTACAAAGGTTACTATACGATAGCACCCTATTATATGAAGATAAGGGAGTATTCCGCCATAGAGGGCAGGGATCTGTGGGAGTATGACATAGATATATCGGAGGAAAACCTCCGCATGCTAAAACTTCACCTCTTTGAACTTAAGGATACTTATGCCTATTACTACTTCTTTCAGGAGAACTGTTCAACCAATGTCTTTTATCTGCTTAATTTTGCTGATCCCGACAACAGGTTGGAGGTTAAAACCTTCTGGGTTATTCCCGTTGATACATTAAAGGTTATTGTAAATAGGGGTTTGGTAAAAGGTATAAGATATGAACCCTCCCTCCTCAGAAGGCTTAATGCCATGGCGAAAGATATGGATGAGGATGATATTGGAATAATAAAAAGGTGGGCAAAAGATAAAGTTGATCTGCCCGAGGGCAAGGACGCGGTATTTTACGAATTTGCATCTCTTTATATAAGGTTTCTTTATTACAGGGGATCTGTGAAGAGAAAAGACTACAGAAGGAAATTTCTTGAGGCTTTGAGAAAGAGGAGCAAGGAGAAGGCAAAGACTTCGGTAAATATAGAAGATGCGGTACCTCCCCACCTTTCCCATGACTCACAGCGTATATCCGTATCCTACGGATATAAAGGGGGCGGATACTATCAATTTTCCTACAGACCCGCTTACCACGATCTTCTTGACCCCATCGGAGGTTACAGAAAAAACTCGGAGATCGTATTTTCAGAATTTGTGTTCAGATATGAGGAGACTTCGCGGAGGTTATGGCTACAGAGGTGGAAAGGTATAAGGATAGTTTCCCTTGAGCCTGTAAGTAAGGTTGTAAAGCCTGTTTCTTGGAAGGTTGATTTCGGTGTTGAGAGAAGGGGTGTAAAATACGGTCCCTATATTAATACGGGAGGAGGTTACACCCTTGATGTGTGGGGTGTTTCTTTCTTTTTACTTCCCGAAATATATGTATCCGCGGTTGATCCTTCCCTTTCCGCTGGCGGTTACGGAGGAATACTTAAACAAGGAAACTTGGCATCTTTCTTACTTTCCCTCAGGGGAGGTACGGAATTTAACGGTAAAGGATCTTCCGGATATGGTAATATGGAAATTGCCTTGAATATATCCCTATCAAGGAATCTCGGGGTGAGGGCTTACGGAAATTATGGTATTAAAGGAGATAGTGAGAGTTGGGAAGTTAATTTGGGGACTCTTGTTTATTTTTAACCTTATTTCATGCTCTTCCCTTTTCTTCTATCCTGATAAGAGGTATTATCCTAACCCACTTATAGATGTTATTGAGAAGAAAGATGTTTATTTTGAAAGTAAAGACGGGATCAGACTTCACGGATGGTACATTTTTTCAAAAAGGGAAAAGCCCAAAGGAGTTGTTGTTCATTTCCACGGCAATGCGGAAAATATAAGCACTTACATAGGTTATGTTTATTGGTTGTTGGAAGACGGTTACGATGTGTTCATGTTTGACTACAGGGGATACGGTAAATCGGAGGGTAAGCCCAGCTTCAAAGGTATCCATGAGGACGGACTTTCTGCCATAGAAAAGGCTTATGAGATAGGTAGAAGTAAAAATCTCATACTGTTTGGTCAGAGTTTGGGGGGAGCTGTTTCCATATACTGCACTGCAAACAGTGAATATAAGGATAGTATAAAAGCCCTTATTGTGGACAGCCCTTTTGCGGACTACAGGCTGATAGTAAGGGACAGGCTTAGATCCTTCTTCCTTCTGTACCCCTTTTCCCTCTTTGTACCCTGGTTTTTTGATAACTACTACAGTCCCCTCAAGTGGGTAGAGGAGGTAAAACCCGTTCCCATAATATTTATCCACGGAAAGGAAGACAGCGTAATACCTTATACCCATACCCTTTTACTCTCGGAGAAGGTGGACTGGAAAAAATATGTGTTCATAACCGATGCGGAACACATAGAATCCTTAGCGGATCCCCTTTTGAGAAAGGAGATTTTAAGAATTCTTGATGATCTTACATCAGGTTGAGACTTTTCATAGATATAAAATGTTTTTCGTTGAAAATAATATGATCAACAAGTTCAAAACCGAGTAGGGCGCAGGCTTCTTTCATTCTTGAGGTAAACTTTATATCTTCTTTTGATGGCTTCAGATCCTCCGCTTGAGGATGATTGTGAGCCATTATAATACCGTAGGATCCCGTTGATACCGCCTTATAGAGTATATCCTTAGGTTGGGAGAAGACCCTGTTCATACTCCCTACCGCTATAACTTCTCTATCCATAAGCCTGTAGTTTATATCCAGGTATAGGGCTACGAGCACCTCCTTTCTGCTATCGTAATAATCCCTGACCGCCTTGTAGGCTTCATCGGGAGACCTTATATATGTATCTCCGAAAGGGTTGTTTATCCTTTCCGCAAGTTCTATAAGGGCTTTTATCTGGGATGCCTTAACCTTCCCTATTCCCTTTATGGATGCAAGTTCTTTAAGGCTAATATCTTTTAAGGTTTGCCATCCCATCTTGCTTATCTTTCTTGAAAGGGATATTACATCTTCCCCTTTGGTTCCCGAACCGAGTAGGATGGCAATAAGTTCCACATCGGAAAGATTAGAAGGTCCGTACTTCCACATCTTTTCCCTGGGTCTTAAATCTTCCGGGATCTCTTTAATGGATCTGTACTCGTATTTCATAACTTTTCAACTATTACCTTTTTCACCTTCCTCCCGTCGCTATCAAGCACCTTAAACCTGTAATTTTTATAGTTTACCTCCTCTCCCCTTCTGGGTATCCTTCCAAGCATGTAGGCAATAAAGCCTCCCACCGTACTGTAACTACCTTCGGGTATTTTAATACCCGTTGTTCTCACAAGCTCATTTATTTCAAGCCTTCCCTCCACCTTCCATTTGTTAGGTCCTATCTCCTTTATAGGAATATCTTCCCTCGTCTTTTCATCAAGTATGTTACCTATGATCTCCTTAAGTATATCTTCTAATGTAACTATACCGAGTATTACACCCCTCTCATCAACCACCACCGCTATATGTTCCCTTCTTTCCTTAAAGAGTTTTATAACCTCCGGAAGGGGTGTAAATTCGGAGATAAAAAGTATGGGTCTTAACACCTTTTTTATGGGTTCATTCTTGTCCCTGCCTATTAAATCATAGGCGCTTACATATCCTACTATATCGTCAACCCTTACCCTGTAAACGGGTATTCTTGAGTATCCGCTCTTTTTTATCTTCTCTATCGCCTGTTTTACATTTGCATTCTCCGCAATCATGACTATCTCATAAAGGGGCTTAACTATTTCCCCAACCCTTCTCGTCTTGAAAGAGATTATATTGGACACCAGCATGGATTCATACTCTTTAAGGGTTGACTCTTCCCTCAGGAGATCAAGTATATCCTCCCTTCTTATTGAGTAGGAAGATTCCTTAAAAAGCCTTCTTGATATTATTCTGCTTATCAGCTTTGCAAGGTATAGCAGGGGTTTAACCGGTATTCGCAGTTTGCTGAGGATAAAAAGGCTTGGGACTATTATCTTGTCTGCGTAATGATGGAATACGCTTTTGGGAATTATCTCTCCGAATATTATGGTGAATATAACGAGGCTTTCAGCCAAGAGGGTTTCAAATCCCTTCAGAGTCGGAAAGTAGTAAGCTAATCTTATAAGGGCGAGTGTGTAAAGGGTGGCTGCGAATACTATGCTTATCGTATATCCGAGCATGGTGAGGGTTATATACTCCTCTGGATGATCAAGAAAGCTTTTTACATAAGAGGATTTATTCTTCTTTACTATAGCCTTCAATCTGTTTTTGTCCGCGGAAAGCAGGGCTATCTCCGACCCTGCAAAGAAGCCTTCAAGGATTATAAAGAAGATTATTCCCGTTATAAAACCTATTATTTCCATCCTATAACCACTCTATCTTGATTATTAAAATCCCTGAATATTTTTACCTTAAATCCTTCCCTTTCCAGAATGTCCTTTACCCTAATTCCCTGATCATGTCCTATCTCAAGGGCTATGAATCCGTTATCATCAAGCACATCAACAACCTCCTTTGCCAATCTTTTATAGAATTCCGTTCCCTCCCTTCCACCTATGAGAGAAAGGAATCCTTCCCTTTTTACCCTTTCATCTAAGTAATGCCATCTTCTATAAGGAATATAGGGCGGATTTGATACTACAAAGTCAAATTTCATATCTTTGAAAGGTCCGAGCATATCCCCCTTTGCTGGGAAAAATCTTTCCGAAACCCCGTTTATTTTACCGTTTATCTTCATAAGCTCAACAGCCTTCTCATTTACATCCGTTGAATACATAACAAGATTTTCCCTCTCTTTAAGCAATGCTATGCTTATACATCCGGTACCCCCTCCTATATCAAGACCTTTACCTTCAAAATCCACCGGAAGGATCTCTAAGATCTTTTCAACTAAAAGTTCTGTTTCGGGTCTTGGTATAAAAACACCTTCTTCCGTCTTTAATTTTACATTCATAAAATGAACTTCACCCGTGATGTACTGAAGGGGTACACCTTTTTCTAATAAGGATATTCCTTCCAGGAAGGTCCTTTCCACCTCTTTACTTATTTCCTTTTCTTTCAGGAGTAGTAGTTGGTGGGGGTGTGTTTTCAGCAGGTGAGCCAGCAGGAGCTCCGCTTCCTTCTCCCTGCCCGCCAGTATTGATTTGCCTTTGTTCAACAGACTGCTGATTTTCATTTTCAAGTATAGAACCCTTTCTTGAAGGGTGAATTATTGTTAATAATATAGCCAATCCGAGGAAGATTGCACCCAACCAATAAGTGGCTTTTGTAAATATAGTATCAACGCCACCCGCTCCAAAGATAGACTGACCCATACCTCCACCAAAAGCCGCTCCAACATCGCTACCCCTTCCCCTCTGCATAAGCACTATGATTATTAGCAAAACAGACACTATAACAAAGGCGATAAGTAGAAGCGTGTACATCCTTACGCTTATTTTAGCACATGTTTTTTGATGGTAAAATAGTTAAACAGAATGCCCAAACGCACTGACATAAAAAAGATAATGATAATAGGCTCAGGACCCATACTCATAGGGCAGGCTGCAGAATTTGATTACTCAGGAACGCAAGCGTGTAAGGCTTTAAAACAAGAAGGCTATGAGGTTGTCCTTGTTAACTCAAATCCTGCAACAATTATGACGGATCCAGAATTTGCAGACAGAACCTATATAGAACCCATAACCGTTGAAACGGTGGAAAAGATTATAAAGAAGGAAAGACCCGACGCCTTGCTTTCAACCCTCGGCGGTCAAACCGCTCTGAATGTTTCTAAGGAGCTTTATGAACTCGGCATCCTTGACAAATACGGCGTTGAACTCCTGGGTGCCAACTATGAGGCTATAAAGAAGGGAGAGGACAGGGATCTATTCAGAAAGTCAATGGAGAAGATAGGGCTTAAGGTTCCAGAGAGTGCGGTCGTCTCTTCCCTTGAAGAGGGCTTTGAGGCTATTGAAAGGATAGATTTCCCGGTTATCTTAAGGCCCGCCTTTACTTTGGGAGGTACGGGTGGATCAATAGCTTACAACAGAGAAGAGTTTGAGTATAAGTTAAAAGTTGCCCTTGAAACATCACCTATACATCAGGTGTTGATAGATAAATCCCTAATAGGATGGAAGGAATATGAATTTGAGGTTGTGAGGGACAAGAAGGATAATGTGATAATAGTTTGCTCCATTGAAAACTTTGATCCGATGGGTGTTCATACGGGAGATTCCATAACCGTAGCCCCCGCCCAGACCCTTACGGACAGGGAATATCAGACATTAAGGGATGCATGCATAGCCATAATGAGGGAGATAGGTATAGACACGGGTGGATCAAACATTCAGTTTGCGGTAAATCCTGAAGACGGATCCTTTTATGTGATAGAGATGAATCCCCGTGTTTCAAGATCTTCCGCCCTTGCTTCAAAGGCGACCGGTTTCCCCATAGCAAAGATAGCGGCTAAGCTTGCGGTAGGTTATACCCTTGATGAGCTTAAGAATGATATAACGAGATTTACACCCGCTTCTTTTGAACCCACCATTGATTATGTTGTGGTTAAAATACCGCGATTTGACTTTAAAAAGTTCCCAGACACGGACAAAACACTCACAACAATGATGAAATCCGTGGGAGAGGTAATGGCTATAGGCAGGACATTTAAAGAAGCCTTACTTAAGGCGGCAAGAAGTCTTGAAATTGACAGATACGGTTTTTCTTTTCCCTCCTACGCTCATGTATCCGATGAGGAGCTTGTAAGAAATCTCAGGGTACCCAATGAAGAAAGATTGTGGTACATTGCGGAGGCATTCAGAAGGGGTTTAACCTTGGAGGATGTCTATGAATATACAAAGATAGATCAGTGGTTTCTTTACAACATAAAGCAGATTGTTGATTTTGAAAATGAGATAAAAAGTAAGGAGCTGACGGCAGATCTTCTGAGGGAGGCGAAGGAGATGGGATTTTCCGACAAAGAAATAGCCCTTTTAAAGGGCATCACGGAGGATGAGGTAAGAGAAAAAAGGGAAGAGTTTAACATTGTTCCCACCTTCAAGGGTGTTGACACCTGTGGTGGTGAATTTGTAGCTTATACACCTTACTACTATTCGTCCTACGAAACCCCTTACTATACGATAGAAGGGGAGGTTATATATGATAATGACTAAAAGATAGAGGAGGTTGAAGATGAGGGAGTTTATTTTACTTTTATCGTTATTCCTCGGTATGTCTTATGCCTATGAAAGGTGTTATCCTTCCCTTCCCATGGAGGAAGCTGTTGTTATAGCCAAGGAATATACGGGGGAGGTGTATTATGCAAAACTGTCTTATAGGAAACGGTGTGACTGTTGTGTTTACAGGATTAAAGGTATGAGGGGTGTGGTAGAGGTGGATGCGGATACGGGTAAAGTGGTCAGGTTTACCCGATATAGAAGATGATATAATAAAAAATTCCCAAGGCGGGTAGCTCAGTCGGGAGAGCGCCGCCCTTACAAGGCGGAGGTCACGGGTTCAAGTCCCGTCCCGCCTACCATTTGTTCAAAGGAAAAATCGTTAAAAAACCATAAAGGGATTATGATATTAATAAAAGGAAGGGTGTACTTTGCTTTTGTATTTGAGAGGTTGAGGGTGTAGGAGGTTTAAAATGCATAAATTATCCAAACAGCCTTTAATAGAGGTGGTTTTTGAACTTCATTGGGGCAATAAAAATAGTTTCCCATTTGACCCTAACTACAGATTAATAGTTGGTGCTGTATATGAACATATAAGAAATGGATTTCCTGAATTTGAAACTTTACCTACTATAAATATTCCTGAGGAGGCATTACCTCCAAACAGTAAGGTAATTCAGTATAGATTTTGGGCAAAAAACAGGAGATGGCCAATTGTCCAAATGGGTCCAGGAATATTGACGGTAAATATGAATAAGGACTATGAAAAATGGGAGAGTTTTAAACCTATTATTAGTGATGTTGTGAGGAAATTTTTAACAGCTTATCCGGATCGTGAGAACTTATTTATACATAAACTGGTTCTCAAATACTTGGATGCATTTCCCTTTGATTTCTTAAACAATAGCATTCTTGATTTCCTTGAGAGTAAGCTTCATGTTTCCATAAATATTGATTTTGAGAATGATGAAAGAATAGAAAGGTTTTCCCAGAATCCTTTAAATCTTGATTTCAAATTGGAATATTCTTTAAATGAGCCCGAAGGGCTCCTCGGCGTGAGATTTTTAAAAGCTATTATAGAGAACAGAGAAGAGAGCCTCGTAATGGAAAGTTATGTAATATCTTCCGAAAGACCACCTGTTGAGCCGGACACGGAAAGCATAATGGATTGGCTTGATAAAGCACACGACATGACAGACTTTGTATTTTCAAATCTAATAAGGGGTGAACTGGAGAGGGAGTTAAGATGAACACTTTAACTTTTGAGGGTTTAAGGGACCTCGCCTCTGCTGTCCTGCTGGCTAAATTTTTTGAAAAAAACTTTAAGGCAAAATACGCTTCGGAAGGATATATAGAGTTAGCAACGAGGACTACTACCGTCTTAGAAGAGAGTAGTATTACTGCTAAGGAGGAACTTTTAAAGCTTTTGAAAAACAGAAATATCATTATCAAAAATGAGCACCTCTTTTACCATCTTTTAAAGAAACTTTATCAGGATGAAATACAACTTATCCTTCATATAGTAAGGAAGCTTCTTAATGAGGATCGCCTTTTTCATATTGAGGTTTACGAAACTGAAGGGGATTTGGAAGACCTATACTTCGTCATCCACTATGGGTGCGGTATTTCTGATGAGTACATAGAGGAGGATATCTTTAATCTTAATGAATACATTAGAGAAATTGGTAAAGATAAGACTCTTTGGTTCCTTAACTTTGCAAGTGAAATAGGGGATGTTTGATTGGGGAGATTTTATAGCTTTTGCTAAGGAATTAATTTCCAGTTATAAGACAAATTATAGTGAAGCGCTTTACAGAACAGTTATAAGCAGATGCTACTATGGCATTTTTAAGCAGGTTGAAGACTGTTTGGATAATCTTAATATATCTTTACCTGAAGAAGACAGTAGGGGAAGAAGGTTAGGTTCTCACGAGAAAAGAATTTACTTTTTACAAACTCATGACAATTCCAATGTAAGGAGATTCGGATATAAACTGAATGAACTCAAGCGCCAAAGAAAAAAGGCGGATTATATGGCGGAAGAAGGGGTAAGCCGTTTTGAAGCAAATAGGGCTTTAAATACTGCCTCTGACCTTTCCAATATGTGGATGAGAGCTGTTAGAACCTATTTAACTAAATCTATGCCCTAAGTCCCCTTCCGTAAGAGAGGAGAGGTTCATTTGGATTTATACCTTGAATTTTTTTATATACTCCCTTTGATATTGTCATCCCGCTCTTTTGATTGGGTCAAATACCAGTCGTAGGTTCTTTTAATACCTTCGGTCAGGCTTATGCGGGGTTTCCATCCCAACTCGTTGATCTTTGAAATATCAAGGAGCTTTTTGGGTGTGCCGTCGGGTTTTGAAAGGTCATGTTTTACCTTTCCCTTGTAACCCACTATCTCTTTAACGAGGTAAATCAAATCTCTCAGTTTTATATCCTCTCCCGTACCGACATTAACGAAATAATCGGGATTAAGCTTCTTCATGTCTTCCGCATCCACATTTTCCATTAAAAAGACACACGCATCCGCCAGATCTTCTACATATAAAAATTCCCTGTAAACATCTCCCGTTCCCCATACAAGTATATGATCCTTTTTTATTCCCGCCTTATCAAGGGCGGATTCAATACTGTTCTTATCTTTTAAATCTATTAGCCCGTCTAAACCGAATCCTAAGGGATTATTTTTTATATCGCTTATTATTCCTTCCCAGTCGCCTTCCATAAGTAATTTGCCCAAGTGGAATTTTCTTATCAGGGCGGGCAGTACATGGGATGTTTCAAGATTAAAGTTATCACCAGGTCCGTATAGGTTTGTGGGCATGACGGATATGAAGTTGGTTCCGTACTGTTCGTTGTAATACCTGCAAAGTTTTATGGCTGAAATTTTGGCTATGGCATAGGGTTCATTGGTTGATTCCAGTATTCCCGATAAAAGGTATTCCTCTTTCATGGGTTGGGGGCAATTCCTCGGGTAGATGCATGATGATCCGAGATTCAGAAGCTTTTCCGTTCCGTGCAGATATGCGGAATTTATTACATTAAGTGCGATGGCAAGATTGTCATAAATGAATTCAGCCTTGTATGTATTATTTGCGAGGATACCCCCCACCTTTGCAGCTGACAGAAAAACCCAGTCGGGTTTCTCCTTTTCAAAGAATCTATTTACAGATTCCTGTATTCTCAGGTCAAGTTCGCTTCTTGTTTTATAAACAAGGTTAGTGTAGCCCTTTTCTTCAAGCTTTTTCTTTATATGGGATCCTACAAGACCCCTGTGTCCCGCGACGAATATTTTAAGGTTACTTGATCCTTTCATAAAGCGAGTAGTCATGGTTTGTGTATCTAAAGTTTTTCTCCGCGGATATACTGATACCTTCACCTATGGGATCTATACCTATCAGTTTCATATCATAGTCCACCATTATCTTTATCAATTCATCAAAGCTCACACGCGGTTCCCATCCGAGCTTGTACCTTGCCTTTGTTATATCCGCCTGAAGGTGATCAACCTCTGTTGGTCTGAAATACTTCGGATCTATTTCAATAACTATATCTCCCTCCCTTAGGACATCTTTCCATCTGTTTATTACGCTTTTTATAATACCCTTTTCTTCAGTACCTTCTCCCCTCCATTCAAGCTCTATGCCAGCATACTCAAATGCTTTTGTTACAAACTCTTTTACCGTGTGGCTTTCTCCCGTACCTACAACATAGTCTTCCGGTGTTTCCTGCTGGAGCATAAGCCACATAGCTTCAACATATTCGGGTGCAAAGCCCCAATCCCTTTTTGCGTACAGATTTCCGAGGAATAGCTTCCTTTGATTGCCCGCCAGGAGATTTGCCAAACCCCTTGTTATTTTCCTTGTTACAAATGTTTCGCCCCTGCGGGGTGATTCATGATTGAACAATATACCGTTGCATGCAAATATGTTATAAGCTTCCCTGTAGTTTACGGTCATCCAAAAAGCATAGACCTTTGCAACCGCGTAGGGGCTTCTCGGGTAAAAGGGTGTTTTTTCATTCTGGGGTGGGGGAGAAGCTCCGAACATCTCCGACGAAGAGGCTTGATAAAACTTTGCTTTTATACCGCTCCTCCTCAGTGCTTCCAGCATTCTTGTGGTTCCCAGGGCGGTTATATTGGCGGTGTATTCGGGCATATCAAAGGATACCCTTACATGTGATTGGGCGCCGAGGTTGTAAATCTCGTCGGGTTGGATATTCCATATAAGTTCCGTAAGAAGACCCGCATCGGATAGGTCTCCGTAGTAGAGAAACAGTCTTGCTTCTGGATCATGAGGATCCACATATATATGTTCTATCCTATGTGTATTGAAGGTTGAAGCCCTTCTTATAATTCCGTGAACTTCGTATCCCTTAGATAGGAGATATTCCGCCAGATAAGAGCCGTCCTGACCCGTTATACCAGTTATTAGTGCCCTCTGCGGCATGCCTCCCCTCCTTCAGATATTCGCGAAATGTCATTATAAATCATCACAAGGTCCTTGCGACTGCTTTTTGTTTATATCTTTATATCTTCTATTTATATCCCTCATAAGCAGATAAACGAAGTATGTATTCGTGTATGCATATCTCTTCATCAAACGACGGGGTTCTTGCATTAATCTGAACAGCCATTCAAGAGCCAACTTCTGCATCCACCTTGGAGCGCGCTTCCTGAGACCTGCATAAACAGGGAATGCCGCACCCACTCCCAACATAACCGCATGAATCTTATCTTTCATTTCCGCCATAAATTTTTCCTGATTCGGGCATCCGAGTGATACAAAAACCATATTTGCCCCAGAATTGTTTATCATTGATGCTATCTCCTCCTTCTCCGTATCATTCAACTTCCTGAAGGGTGGTGAAAACATCCCCCCTATCCTAAGGTAGGGATGATCCCTTTTAAGTTTTTTGCTTATTGCATCAAGTACGGGTTCTGTGGATCCGTAAAAAAAGACGGATAAGGATCTTTCTTCCGCTTCCCTTATAAGATCTGGAAGCAAATCCATTCCTGCAACCCTGTCCTGTTTTATTCCGTACAGCATTCTTAGTGCATAAACTATGGGCATACCGTCCGGTGTAACTATGTTTGCGTTGTTAACCCTGCGGGCAAAATTCTTGTTCCTGTAAGCTTCTACGGTCATGTGGACATTAGCAATACACACGTACGACGACACCTTTTCTTCCGCAAGCGACAGTATGTTCTCTATAAATTCCTCGTACTTCCCTATGGATACATCTATGGATATTACCCTTTTCCTTTCAAGCTTCATACTCTGCTTCTTGCAAGTTTGTATATTTCCATCAACATCTCGTAGTTCTTTTCTGCTGTATATTTATCTTCAAACTCTTTTCTTGCTTCAATACCCATGACTTTCATCCTTTCTGGGTTCTCCCAGCCCCACCTTACCTTATCCGCCAGATCTTCAGGATTACCCGCTTCAAACAAAAGCCCCGTTCTCCCATCTTCCACAATCTCCGCCATTGCACCCAGCCTTGAAGCAACAACGGGAAGACCAGTGGCAAAAGCTTCTGCTACGGCAAGGGGAAAGCTCTCGTAACACTCCGAAGGAAACACAAGCATAAGGGCGTCTTTCATCAGGCGGAAGACCTCTTCCCTCGGTTTCCTTCCTAAGAACTCCAGATTATCAAGCCCTTCCCTCCCTGCAAGGGATTTAATTTCCGACATAAGGGGACCCTCACCCACTATTTTTATCGGAATATCCTTTAGATTTTTCCACGCCCTTAGGAGTGTGGGGAGTCCTTTCTCCTGCGATAATCTTCCTACGAAGAGGACATATTTACCGCCGTGATCACCTTTACCCGGATCGGGATAAACAAAGTTCGGCTTAACAACGATCTTTTCCGCGGGGAGACCGCCTTCAATAAACTTCTTCTTTGCAAACTCCGTAAGGGCAATATAGATATCCACCTTTTCCTGCCATGTTTTTAAAAGACGGTGAAGGGTGAGCATGGATGTAACGAGTGCGGTACCGATATACGAACCCCGCCAGCAGGCATTCAAAACTCCCTGCCAAGGTACGGATTTCCCCACACAATCCTCACATGCAGTACCACCCCGCATCAGAAGTGCACCCGGACAGATAAGACGGTAATTGTGAAGGGTTTGAACAACGGGAACACCCTCTTCCTTACAGGCATAATAAGCGGAAGGAGAGATCATAAAAAAAGTATTGTGAAAGTGGGCAACATCAGGCTTTGTATCCATAATTAGATGTTTAATCTTTCTATATGCGGACCGCGACCATATCATATTAAGAACCTTTAACGGATTTCTCCCATTCAACCTGGCATTATCCTCAATAAAGGTAATAACCCTATGTCCTTTGGACTCTAACAGGGTTTTTTCTGCATTGAAGGCTGTATCTTCACCTCCGTGTATTCGGTAGAGATTGTGGGTTAGCAATATCACCGCAATTCACCGGTTTTTAATCTTGACCCAATCCATAGGCCTGTTAGAGCGACCCAAACAATTGTGATATATGCAAAACCCATCGCCGGCTGGCCTAAGCTCGTTATCAATAGTGCAACCTGAAGAGCAAGCACCCAAGTGTTTTTAGTATCCTTTATTACTCCTTTTAAGGATGTTCTAAAGGCAAGGAACAAAATGCTGAGCCATGGAATAAGACCTACTATACCCATCCTTGCCCATATTTCCAGAAAATCGTTATGTGGTTTGCGGACAAGAGCCCCAGAACCAACCATAAAACCCTGAAATAAATCTAATCCCAGTCCCAAACCCACAACAGGTCCCAGAGGATTTCTCAAAACTTGCTGGATTACTGATGCCCATGCAACGAGCCTGTGTTGGAAACTTCCCGCACCGGGACCTTCTTTCCCCAAAAGAGTTGCAAGTTGTTCTATTATCGTATCAAAACCTACACCAAGCCCAAGCCTCCCTGTAATTGTGTTACCTAATGTTAAGACAAATAATAATATTAAAATTCCAGATATAACCAAGTGTTTCCATCTGTTTATCAGTGCTGGTCGTATAAGGAATGAAAGGATAATGCTAAGGATGAACGCTATATAAACACCTCTGCTCTGGACCATTAACATAATAATAAGCGTTGCTGATGTACCGAATATACCCAAAAATCCTTTACGGTTCAAAAACCAGAAAAAGGCGGGAACACTTAAAAAACCTGCTGTTGTAAATTGAAAAAGGGATACGGGTCGTTGTATTCCCACAATTGGGCTTACTGATATAATGAACTCCCTAAACGGGTATAATAGGAACCATAAAATTGAGATTATAAATAGGGAACCAATTAGCCTTTCAGCCTTATTATAGCCATAGTTGTAGCCAAGTAATATTGCAGGGAAGATCGTCCACAATTCAAATACGAAAAGAGCATCCCTCGGTGCAAGCAAGCCATATTTAGGTGTATCAACAATTAATCTCAGTAGTACTATTATAGTTAACAAAGTTAACAAGATAAATAAATTCCTTATTAATGGTATTTTTATAAGTTTCCACCAATAAGGGAGTGAGGCTATAACTGCAAACCATGCTAATGCATCAACCAAAGGTAATGGCCTAATAAGGGTTATATTGTTAAAACCGTATGACCAAACTGCAAGACCGAATAATGGAATAAGAAGTCCATATTTCCAGATATTCTTATCATAAAGCAATATAGTTGATATAAATAATACGCTTAGTATAAGCGCTGATATTTCCGGCCTTAATGAGGTAACAGCACCTAACAAAATTGCACCAACAATAATAAGAAACTTTTCGTTGTAAGAAATGCTGAGAATGTTGCTCATTTAATTAAAACCTGCCTGAAAATATTCAATATTTGGTCTTTTCTTTTCCCCCAGCTAAAATCTGTAGCGGTTCTTTTTCTTGCATTTTTGCTCATAAGTGTAAATAAGTTTTTATCTTCTGCCAATTTTTTCATTGCATTTGCCATATCCTCAACAACCTGCTCAGGAGTAACAGCAGGTATCTTAAATCCTGTCTCTTCGGTAACCTGCAAAGCTGGACCGCCTATATCAAGACAGATTACCGGTCTTCCCGCCGCCATTGCTTCTACGCAAACCCAACCGCCCGAATCGTGCAAGCTCGGGTGGACAAGAACATGACACTCTGCAAGCTTTTTAAGGGCTTCCCATCTCGGTAAAGCCCCCCAGAAGCGAACCTTATCCGCTACGCCCAGTTCCTCAGCCAGCTTTTCAAGATTTTTGCGTTCGGGTCCGTTGCCCACTATCCAGTATTCGCTTTCCGGAAATTCTTTTACAAAGCGGGCAAAAGCCATGATACCGAGGTGAAAGCCTTTTAAATGAAGAAGATTTCCCGAACTCAGGAATCTGAAGATATTTCCTTCAGGAAAAGAAAATGTGGATAAGTAGCTTATTTCTTCTTCGGGTAATGCAACCTGAGACAAAATCTGTACTTTTTTAACCCCGAGCTTGCAGAGACGGTCCGCCGTCTCTTTTGTGGTAGCAAGACCGATTGTTGCCCTGCGTGCTGTCATCCTTGTAAAAGGATCCCTTTCACCGATCCACCGTGCCATATCTCTTATCCTTTCATATAACCTACCCCTGAATGAGAAACTTTTGTAAAACGGTTTAGGGGTTGACTCTCCGCCCCCTACCGGACCCCACACAAAAGAAACAGGCAATAAAGATAAGAAACTCGGCATCCAGTAGTTAACAAAAGTAACATGATGTACAATATCAAACCTTACTTCCTTATGTAACCTGCGGGCAACAAAATATATACATATTTGCCACAAATAATAATATAAATGAACACCTCGCTGACCCTTTTTCCAGAAACGAGCCCACTTAGGAAGATCAAAGTAAACCCAGTGAACATTAGGCATAGGTTCTTTTTCTAAAGCTTCTTCGATGGCTTTCTTGTTATTAGACCGTGTTATTACCCAAACCTCTTTGGCTATCTTGGAAATTTCCTTTACCCAGTTCCAGCCAACTCCCGGCTCGGAACCTTTGCCAGGTTCGCATGCATAGGCTGATAGAAGGACTTTCAACTTTTTCTTTTCAGGTTCTACCAATTATTATTTCCTTTTCAATATCAAGAAGTTTCTGGGCAATTATTTCCGGCTTATAGTCTTGAATGCGAACTAAACTTAAAGAACGCAGCCGATCTCTTTCTTTAGGATTATTAATCAGATGAGCTATAGCTTCGGCTAATTTCTCGGGATCATCTGGAGGGACAATGTAGCCATACTTACCATTGTCCAATATCTCTTTTGGTCCTCCAGGACATGAAGTGGCTATTACAGGTAGACCAAGAGCCATTGCTTCCACAATGACCATTCCGAATCCTTCCCACCTTGAAGCGTGCACAAAAACATCGCTTGAGGCCATATAAGGATATGGATTTGAAACATATCCCAGGAAATTTACCTTATCTGCTACTCCAAGAGTCTTTGATAATTCTCTTAGCTCGTTGCGCAACTGACCATCCCCGAGCACAGTTAATTTGAAGTTATTTATACCGTGATTATTAAGAATATGAATAGCCTTCAGAATAACATCTACCCCTTTTTGATATATCAATCTGCTTACTGCTACTAAATTGCATGTTTTTGAATTCTTTTTCTCTTGTGATCCAATTGTCCTCTTAATTGCTTCTATATTACAAGGATTGGGAAGTACATATATTGACTTTAAACCAATTTCTCTCTTAACCTCATTTGCGACATCTGATGATGTAGCAACTACTGCTGAACTTAATTTGTATATTGATTTCCGGAATGCTTTAGTCATAACCCTCATAAGTATAGGTAAATACGGTTCGTCATAAGATAAAAAAGTAGGTTCCCAGGGAATTACGGGAACATTAGAGACACTTCCTGCTATTAGGGTAGGGATAGCAACATGACTCGGTGTAGCTAATACAAATGAAGGCTGATATTGCCTCAAGTACATCATTATAGGAAAAACTGCATATCTTGCTCTTGTACCTAAACCTATTTCTCTAATTTTGTCATTTACTTTTTTAATGCCTTTTGGGTCCTGTAAGAAAATTATGTCAACTCTTCTGTCATACTTTGATAATCCATCTGCAAGCCATCTTATCAACCTGGGAAAAGGTCCTCCAGAACTTCCCCATGTTATGAGAGAGATTGGTTTATTCATAATTTTCCTATTTAGGAAAAGCTAAAATATGGACTCCATAAGTACTCTGTCCTAATGTTTTCCATTTATATTCAAGTGATTTTAGTATTATTTCACTTTCTTTTTTGCTAACTTCATCATTAAATTCCAAAATTAAAAAAGGACGAAATTTCTTAAGTGATTCGTAGGCTCCTTCCAATACTTGAACTTCACCACCTTCAACATCAATCTTAATAAGATCAAGCCTGTCTAATTTTCTTTTATTCACATATTCATCAATAGTTGTCATTCTAACTTTTACACTTTTGGATCCAATTGGGCGATGAGCGGAACTTGATGTTCCGTAACCCCCTTCTGGATCCTCATGAACCCAAAATTTAACGAAACCTGATTTGTTTCCGACAGCTAAAGTTTCAACAGTTATATTTGAAAGTCTATTTACTCTTGCAGAATTCAGAATGCGTTCTTTAAGGAAATCTATAGGTTCAAATGCTATTACTTTACCTTCTGGACCTGATAACCTACCCAATATGATCGTGTAATATCCAATATACGCTCCTATATCAAAAATGTTCCATCCTATTTGAACAGACCCAATTAACCAATCTAATACATGCCTTTCATGATATCGGGTTACAAATAAACGCTCTCCAGGATGATCCATATTGACATATAGGTGAAGCTTCCATGGAAGATCGGGGATTTCTAATAACTGAAGGCCCACTTTTTTGTATAATATTTTTCGGAAATTATTAATCCATTTCAATTCCAACAATTTATCTTTTAAGTGAGGTGGAATAGACCGAGATAAAGTTGCCATGCTTTTAGCAAGTAAGTGTTTCATTATAATTCCTCCGCCTATTAATTTCTTCAAAGGATGAAATTTTAGATGAAAATATAGTTGACCAATAAATATAAGACAGATCAAAAGTTTTTTTTATTAATAAGTTTTCCATATTTATTGTTTGCCAATATCTAAAGCAACAAACATCTGTAAAAATATGTAAAAGTCGTTGATGAGTAATTGTTAAGTTGTGCTTTTCTATAAGTAATAGTTTTTGGAATCTGAAGTGGAATAAGTCATACCCCGCCGGTGCTTCTTTCATTGCATACTCCCAGTCATATAAATAGAGTTTTCCGTTAACCTGCATTGCATTCCAAGGTGTAAAATCACCGTGTGCAAGGTGTAGGGGGACTTTTTCTCCCTTCCATTCTTCTTTTATAGATTCCATAGCTTCAACTATCCTCTCCTGCCAATAAGTATTCTTGATACTCTGAACATAATTGACCATTCGCTTCCAAAAATCTGTTTCTTCAAGAGGTTTCCATTTAACCCCCAATTCTGCCATTGCATGAACCGCGTTTATGTATTCTGATGTTAAATTACCTGGAGCTGTGCGTGCACTTGCGGGGGGCGGTCCCTGAATGCAGATTAATTTATCCTCAATCTCACTTAAGTAAATCAATTCAGGAATGTTAAAAGGTAGTTTGTGACTGGAAAGCAATTTTAATGTTTCCGCTTCATTAATAACAAGTTTCCTTGTTTCCTCGTTCCATCCCACTTTTGCATAGCCAAGAACTTTGCCTTTATCGGTCAATATCTGCAAGACGGGTTTACGGTGCGGTCCTGGTGTTCCGAGGGAGATTGATATGTGTATATCTCTTTCCGCGAAGACATCCCTTAATAGTTCTTTGACTTCTTCAAGATCAATGTTTATTTTTGGCAATAGATGGTTGGCTACACCGCTTGATATTCCGAACCGCAATATTTCTTTTGCAATTTTCGTCTTCCTTTTCTGGGGTACATACATTGATAAACCTTTGACTGCGGGCTTTTTTGAGTTTGCAGGTAATAAATACCCCCGTCCATCAGGTAGAGCTACATGAAAGAAAGTTTCACCTTTATCGGTTATTTCCCCACCGAGGGCTTTTTCAAGCCAGTTTAGTTGATGCTTATTAGTTTGCGGGAAATATATGGCTCTCCGTGAAAGATATCGCTCATTCAGATAATCAAGGATAATATCACGAACCTGTTTTGCAACTTGATCCGGCGGTAGAGAGCCGTTAATTATAAAAGCATTAGGCAATTCAAGGGCGAGATTGCGATAGGCTTCCCGCTGGCGACTTACCTCTTGAGGTGAAACCTCCTGTTTACGCTTGAGGATCTCTTCTTCCGGAACATCTAAAATAAATACAAGATCGGGTCTTGGTATTAGCTTCCTTATCCAACGAACCGCCCACATAGGACCCCCGTAACGATAGCGTTTTGGATCAACAAGAATGTCGTCAAAGTAGCGGTCAAATAGAACAAGGGTTGATTTTACAAGTAATGGACGAATTTTAAACCAGTAACCAAGATTGTAATCTATCAGGTAATAAAGCAATTTTAAGAGGGAAATAAACAGCGCCCTTGGTGGTTTACCGTGCGGATCCGTAACGGGTCCTGTATTTTTCTTTTTTTTGAGGATACCGGGCATCAGGTGAAAAACTGCACTCCGCCGAAACGCTCCTTTTAATTCTCTTTCCAGATTCTTAATCAATGTGCTTTTACCTGCGCCATCTGGACCGAGGACAGCAATAAACAGTCCGGTGGGATAAAGAATCCGCTTTATAATGCGGGGAATTTCACCAATCCAGTAGCGAATTGGGTTGAAAGGATCCTTTTTAAGCTTTTGTCTCTTCAATGTTTTTTTTAGCTTGTGGATTTGCCTATGAAAATCATCCCATTCTTCCCTTCTGATCCAATCTATTACCTGCCTTCCCAGTGATTCGCCCAAAAGTTCCATGGCAATTCCGTTTGCCCGATTTCCAAGATCATCAACCAGCTCTTTTAATCGTTTTGCTGTTTCTTTGGGAACTGAACCTTTAAGAATCTTTTTTACAAGAAGGTATTTAAATTCAGCCTCTGGGGATGCAATCCAAAAATCATTCCATTTTCTCCTGCCTTTTAAGAGTTCTTCCGCCGTAAACCATATTCTTCCATCCCTGCGATAATCCGTCGCTGCATCTATAGGAATGAATCTGACATGATTTCCATTTCTAACAGCCAAAACGAAGTAGTAACATGTGCTTTCGTGTTGTATAAGATTTATTAAACGAACATTACTTTCCTCAACTAACACTTTTGTTAATTTAGACAAACTATCTGGAGATATTGCGATATCTATATCAGAGGTTGCATGATTAGGTAGGTTATGCCAATCATGTAGAACGCAATATCCTATATTGTCTAATTTTAATTTCCACATATTTTTTTATAATTTTCTAGAGCTTCAGATGCTATTTTGTTCCATGTTAGATGTTGAATAGCATAATAATATCCCCTTTCCCCCATTTTGTCCCACTCGTTTCTTCGTTTTATCATCTCTTCAATACCTGAGGCAATAGACTTAGGATCAGGTTCAACAGTAATACCACATTCAGCTCTAATTACATGTTCAGCGCTCCCTGCCTGATTTGATACTATTATAGGCCTTTTCGCTAACATAGCTTCCAGAACAACAAAACCGAACCCATCATACCTGGAAGGAAGTATAAGGCAATCGTGTCTTGCAATTAGTGATATAGATGATTCATCGTAGTTAGAAGGAAGGAAATGTACAATGTGATTTACACCTAAATCTTCAGATAACTTTTTTAGTTTATCTTTATCTCCCCAATCCGGACCCTGAATAATTAGTTTAATATTATCCTGATTGCTAAGAAGTGATAAGGCTTCTATACAAAGATCAAGTCCTTTGGTGTATGCATCTATACGTCCGAGAAATACCAATGATATATGGTTGTTTCCTTTTTTTTCTCCTCTGGAAGTCACTTTATACACTACTCCCTTGACTTCTTCTGGATCAAAACCATTAGGTACGACAATTGCAGGTGTGTCAACCCCATACCTCCGGAGATAAGGAACATGCGACGAGGATAGAACTTGGACAGCTTTTGCTTTTTTAAGAACATATTGCTCAATGGGTTTATAAAGCCGTTTAATAAACCAGTTTTTTCTAAGTAATTCTGGATGATAGGGACCATGCGGAACTGCGATATATGGAATTCCTTTTTGATTGAGCCACCAGCCTAAAATAGCGATTTCTGGTATGAACATTCCATTCAAAACTATAAGGTCAAATTTTTGATTAGACAGAAACCTTAGTAAATCCCATGGTAATGTCCTGGGGATTTTACTTTTTTGAAAGCGATGAACAATAAATGTATCTTCACACCATTCGGATTTACTATTTCCCAAGCATAAGACATGAACCTCCTCAGATTTTCCTAAGGACTTAGCAAGTCCCCTAACAGCCTTTGTAGTACCACCAGGTCGTGGGTAATGTGCTAAGAAAAAACCAATTTTCACTTTATTTCTCTCTCCCAAATACTTGGATGTTCAGCATAAAGCATATTTCTTTCTGGCCACAAGATGGTGCGGAAATTATGATATTTCAATGTAGCATATAAATCAGCGGGATTACCATGATACTCCATAGCAATTCTTTCTACCTTAGTTATCCACTTCTCTGCACATTCTTTAGTGAATAGTTTGAATTCGCCACCTTCAATATCTATTTTAAGAAGGTTCACTATTGGGATATCTCTAATCATTTCGCTTATAGGAATTTTTGGAGTTTTGATAATTTTCTTAATGCCAACTAATTTCCGCTTTACAAGACTACTCATACCGGCATCTGCTGCTATATAAAAATCTGCGGTCCCTTCATTGCAAGCAATAGCGCCTTGTAGTAGAGAAACTTTGTCTGTCAATTTGTTAATTGTTAAATTAACTTTAAGAAAGGAAGTTGCTTCTGGATTTGCTTCAACAACATATACATGGTTCACTAATCGTGCTGCATACACCGTAAATATTCCACAATGACCTCCCAAATCCACAATTACCCAATTATTATTAACATCGTTTTTCCAGGGAGTATAAATTTCATCTATCCAAATCTCATTTATTACTTGAACATCGTAAGTACCAGCATATACTAACAAGTCAAAACCTGATCTAAGTCTATAAACTAAAGGCTGTTTGCTTAGAATGTTGAAGCGATCAAACAACGCTACATGCCAATTTTTATACTCTGAAAACATTTTTAATGCTTTTGATATTTTTGATAATTATTTACGAAATAAGTAATGAACCCCACATGAATTACATTTAAATATTGGCCAATTATTCCAATAACCTTCAGATACGATTGCATTATTTTGACATATAACACATATTTGTTTATTCATAATTTCGCGTTTTCAAAAGAAATATAAGTCTAATGTAATCACTCACAATATATTTTTTTTAGCAATCACAAATGCTAAAAGGTTATTTAAAATTAGACTCACTAAAGCCCCTAATATATCGTAAGTTAATAAAAGTGGAACTCCGATAATAATCATAGTGGCTGATGTGATCACCCAAATACTTGTGACCTTTGCAATTTTCCCCAGAGCTTTTAACGCCACCATCAATATACCTGTAGCCATTGAAATCGTCATGCTTATCCCAAATAAGGCAACAAGAATCCAATCTAAATTATACTTTCCATCGTAAATGTAGTTTAGAATTGTTCCACTGTTTATTGATAAAAAAAGCGTGTAAAGGGCCACAATTAGACTAAATAAAGTGGAAAACCTCATGACCCGAAGACGGTATATATGATTTGACATTCTACTACTGATCCACTTACTGAAAACTGGTAATAATACAAGTCCTAGAGATTGAGTCAAAAGACCAACAGGTCTATACAAGTTCCAAATAGCTGCAATAGTTGCACTGGCGGACAACCCCAAAAATATAGGGATCAACAGCATAAGTATTTGACCAGAGGCCCAGTACGCAATAACTCCTGTAAGGTTCCATGAACCATACCCCCAGTGATCCACAAGCACCATCCTGGGTGTCGGATTACCCGAATATCCGACTACTTGGGGGCGAAGGTGGAAGGAAGTTAACATGAATGATGCAACCCCCGCAGCTACACCGAGTGCTACAATTCCCGTTAGTGTTGAAAGAGTTCCCACCTTCCATAGCAGGATTATTCCGAGCAATGTTGCAAGAAGATTGATACCGCTGGCTCCTACTGCCCACCCTTGCTTGAAATTGGTATAACATGCTCTCCTTGTCAGCCACAAGAGGAGCAAAAAGGGGGACGCTACAGCTAACCCCAAAAGTGCTTCGCCCATAGGAGAACCTCTTTTAATAAAGAACAGTGCGGAAATCCCGAGGGCAAGGGCTATAAGAGCGGATACAGCCCAGTGACCCCAAAGTAGCATTCCGAGGTACTTTTTAAAGTGTTCCCTATACTTCCCCGCCCCGAATACCATCATGGGCTCTGTAATAACCGCGGTGTGCAAGCTCGCCAGAAGGTAAAAGATTGACATGGCTACCGCAAAGGCTCCGTATTCTTCGGGGGGAAGCCACCTTGCAAGGAGTATATTTACAATAAAGTTAGCGCCCGAGAAAAGCGCCTGATCTAAAACTGCAAGGCTTCCCTTTTTGGTCCATCTTATTATTCTCGGTATATCAATTTTTTCCGTTTTCTCCATTCTTCAGTTCATTGTATTTTGTTTTTAGACTCGGGAGTTTTTCCATTGCGAGTGCTATTGATACACTCATGAAGAGTGAAAAGATAAAGGCAATGGCAATGTTTTGCTTTTTTTTGGGCTTTACGGGTTTGTTCGGTAGATAGGGCGGGTCTATGACTTCAACGAAGATGTTGTCCCTCTGTTCTTCAATTTTGGCTTGTTCATATAGCTTTAAGAGTGATTCATATTTGGTTTGCAAATTTTTTACTTTTACAAATACCTTTTGGAACTCAGCCATTTTTTCGGGAGCCTGCTCTAAGCCGGGCAGGGCGGACATACCTTCTCCCTTCCTTTCTATACTTGATAATTGTCTATCTATTGCCCTTATTTGTTCTTTTATATACTTTATCTGCGGATTTTCCTCCGAGAGAACGCTCCTTAATCTTCTCAGCTCTATCTGTAAAGCTATCTTCTGTGATATAAGTTCGGAGTAAAGCTTGAAGGATCCCTTTACCTGTTCTTCGGGAATTATAACCTTTTCCTGTCTTTGAAACTCGGTAAGCTTTGCGAGTGTCCTTTTTAATTCCTTCTCCGTGTCCTTCAGTTGTTGTTCTAAGAAAACCCTGTTTGCCTTTGCAAGAGTAAAGGATTTTTCATTAAGTATCCTTTGTAGCTCCTCAATATAGGCACGGGCTATCTTTTGGGCTATGGCTGGGTCTTTGTACTCCACTCCTATGGTTATTACACCGGTTTTTTTCTTCTGTGATATACTTACCATGTCTTTTAAAACTCCCGCGGCTACATAAACAGGATCTATGTCCTCGGGTATTTCTTCAAGAAGCTCATCAACGAGATTAAGCTTTTTTATAACCCTTTCTTTTATAGTTCTGCTTTCTAACACCGCCATTATCTTTGCTGCTGGGTCCTGGGCTGTTAACGATATTCCCGAAAACTGTCCTATCAGTTCCGCTATACCCGGAACTGTTTTACCCGAAGCTACCGGTATTATGGATGCTTCCGATCTATATATAGGAGTCAGTAAAAAGCTTACCACTCCCGCTGAAAGGGTTGTACATACAACAATTAATATTATTATCTTTCTCCTTTTCAGGAGTATTTTTATTATCTCTTCATAAATCTGTAATTCCTTTTGTTCTTCCATGTTTAAAGTCTCTGGGCAAGTATTGCTGTTGCCATTGCTTGGAATATAATTTGAACCACATCCTTTATAAGCGGTCTCCACATGGTAGGAACACTAAGTTTTGAAGGCACTACTATGGTATCACCCTCATCAAGGGTTATATCCATGAAGTCGCGGGCTATAAACAGCTTTCTGTTTTCCCATGAGAAGCCTTTAAACGAATTATGGTTCTTTCTTGATACAACTTTACCGTTAGCTTTGATTATATAAATATTATCAAGATCCGCATCTTCTCCCGGTCCCCCCACATCGTTGAGATATTCCCTGACCGTTTTGTCCTTGATATAAGGGAGGGAAATCTGGTTATAGACATTTCCCAGTATTAACACATAGTTAGGTCTGGGCGGAACATAAATATAATCTCCGTCCTCAAGTTTTATATTTGAGTAACTATCTTTTAGCTCCTCAAGGGTATCGGGTATATCAAGGGCTATTCTTCCCAATCCCATCTTAGCTTTCTGCTCTATAAGGTTTAACAGTTCTCTTTGCCTTTTGAGAGCCAATTGAAGGGCAAGTTTTTCTTCTTCTGAACCGCCCATAAAGGAGATTCCTTCTCTTGTCCGCGACAGGCTTTCCCTTAGTGTAAGAAGTGTTATTTGAAGGTGTTGTTGTTGAAGTCTTTTGGCGCTTTCCCTTATAAACACCAACCCTTTCGGGTAAGCATCTTCCGTATAACCCCCTGCTAATTTTAAAGCATCGTAAAGGGTCATTCCTTTTCTCAGTCTGTATATACCCGGTTTCTTTACTTCACCGAGAATTGTTACAGTTTTATCCTTCTCTGTAGGTTCTTTTAAACCTATCACTATTCTATCACCGGGCTTCAGGGTTATGTTCCCCACACCCTTGTTGAAAAGGTCATAAAGATAGACGGTTGCCATAATATTTCCGTTTCTGAATATGTCCGCTTTTAATTCTTTTATCTCATAAAGAAAGGATATACTTCTTAAGGCTTCCATCAGGTCTATACCTTCGTAGTATTTTATTATTTTGGGATTTTTAATCTCTCCAGTAACCTCAATAGGGGGATAAACCCATTTAGGATAAAATCTTATAACATCAAGATTTTGTAGGTTTATATCCTCTTCTCCCTTGATAACCTTTATTGGAGAAAATACTATAACCTTAGGTTTATAGTGGGGAGGTTCAAACCTTATAATTTCCGCATAGTTTAGATCGGTGTCGGGCAGTGTCTTTATTTTGCCGAGTATTTTGCTTACGGTCGGATTTTCTCTGAGGGAGAAGTCTCCTGGATAGGCTACATGTCCCTCTACTTTTATTTTTTCAACAATTCCTTCTGGAGTAATCTTATTTACTATTACAAGATCCCCGTCCTTTACTTTAAACGCATCTATTTCGTCTATGGAGCTTTCATATACCTTTATTATGTTCCCCTCATACCTTTTGATCTTGATGGATTCTAAATAAGCGTCGGGGGTGGTTCCCCCCGCAAGATTTATTACATCAGCTATCGTACTTTCCTCTTTTAATTCGTATATACCGGGCCTTTTAACCGCTCCGGTTATTCCTACGGTTTTACCTACGGGCGGGACATATATAATATCGCCTTCCTTTACTTTGTAATCAACGGGGATACCGTTAATAAGGAAATCATAGAGATCTATGTGAATCTCGGTAAAGGTGTCTCCCTTTTTTCTTTTAATGATTATATTCCTTAAACTCCCGTTTTCGGATACTCCTCCCGCTTTTATAAGCACACTGAGTATATTATCTATACCCTGGGCTAAAACGGGTCCTGGTTTGTTAACAAAACCCGCGATATAAACGGGAAAGGTTCTCAACTTGCCTATTGAGATGTCAACCCTGAAGTTTTTAAACCTCTTTGATAGCATATTGTTTAAGTCTTCCCTGAATTCACCTACCGTTTTGCCCCATACATATATGTTTCCCAGTGACGGTATGAATATTTTTCCTTCCCTGTCAACTTCAACACTGTACATACTCTGTAATCCGAGAACATCCACAGGATCCCCCCAAAGATATATGATTATTTGATCACCGGGTCCGAGTATGTATTCATCTCCTACGGGTACTGGTGCTGATAACACGGGACGATAAAATATGTCGTAACCGAATTGTTTGATGTCCTTAATATCTTTGTTATTTACCTGTCCTGCCTTATTTACAATTTCCGCATTCTTACCTTCTACAAATACACTTGGAGGTGGGTATAGCTCTTGACCGGATTGTTTTATATCTCCGAATTCAAAACCCTTCTTATTTATTTGCTTATTTATACTTTCCGCGTTTCTGTTCTGTTTAAATATGTTGGCGGGTGGGGAAAATTCTTGGCTGAAAGATATATATATGAGAATCTGAAGGAGTAATAGGATTATTATCATAGGGATGAGCCTCCTTTTATTTTTTTTTGGCAGAATACTCCCTTCCGATTAATAAATTATAGCAATTAACAAATTTATCTATATTCAAGAATTTAAGTGAAATTACACATTCAAAATCTATAAAAGATATACTCAAGTTTTATTTTGTGCTTGTGTTACACTGTGAAGAGGGGATACGGCGGAATTCGTCACCCATTAATAATATGATCAGTAACCTGACGGGCGGATTGCTGTAAAATTTTCATAAGAGGGAGGGAAATGTTTAAGTTGAGGGACTTTTTAGGGGGGTTTGATTTTGGGGAGTTCGTAGAATTCCCGAAACTTTCCGTAGGATACTATAATGAAAAGGAAGTATGGAATTATATAGAACCAAAAGGTCCCGCTTGGAATATAAAGAATAAAAGACCCTTTATAGTTATTAATACTACGGAAAAGCATGTTTACATGATATTACTTACGACTTTGGATATTAACCCCTTTCCTTGTAAGGGTGATGACAGGTACGGCATAGGTTATAAACTTCCGGTCGTATTTTTGAAGGAGTGTGATATTAAAGAGCCTTTATGCGGATGGCTTAATAGGGAATCTCGTGTTTTTAAAAGGAAAGTGGGGGAGAAGGATTGCAGGATAGTTATAAGGATTTCAAAGAAAGTTCTTGCAAATAATTCCGTTTTGTGCGGTAGATGTAGCAAAAGGGTATTTGACGAGCATTTAGAGTTCATTATTGATGAGGAGATTGAGGGTTGGAGGCAAAGGAATTCGGAGAACTTATAGGAAGCCTTTTTAAAGGGGATATAGGAAGGGCTGACTATGACAAGCTATTTTCTTACCTTGCGGGTATATTAAGGAAACAGGGGGGTAATAGACTTTCTCGGAAAGAGATTGCTGAGGTAACGAGGGGATTTATAGTAAAGCTTTTGTCCGAGAAAGATAAGTTTATGAGTTTAATGGAAAATCCGGCTGGTTTACGGGCTTATATAGGTGTTACAGCAAAAAATTTCTTGTGTGATTATTTTAGATCAAAAGAAAGGGATAAGGCGATACCAGAGTCGGAGATGGATCCCGGTCAGGGCAAGCGTCCCGAATATATTAACAGGGTTCCTGATCTTAAGATAATCCGCAAATATGAACTCTTAGAGCTTGAGGATGTTTTTAACAAAAAGGTAAAGCCAGAAGAGGTTAAATACTTTTGCTATTTATATGACTCAAAGAGGTATAAATGTCTGTGGGGGGATAAATCCGACGATGCAATATACAAGGATGTTTCAAGAAAGAAACACATAGTTGAAGAGTTTGGGCAGGAAATAAAGAAACTGAAAGTGTCGGAGGAGCTTATGGAAGAGTTTATTAAAAATAAGCTGTCAGAAATTTGTGAAAAACTTCGTTCTGAAATATGTAGGGAGGCGGAAGATGACGCCTCTTGAAAAAGTTTTGGAGATTTATAAAAAGGCATTGGAGGGAAAGGTAGAGATGGATACGGAGGATACGATGGATATTGAGGTTTTACCTGTAGATTTTTCAAACATAAAGCCTAAGGAAATAAAGGAGATTTCAAAGGAATCTGAGCTTTCTGAGGGGGATATCATAGAAATCTTTCCGAGTATAGACGGGCTTGAATTGTATCTCTTAGTATATCGTATATACACTAATGGATTTGTTGAATTGCTTCCCGTATCAAAGTTTTATGAGCTTGCAACTCCTGAGGATGTTCTGATTTACATTGACGGGAATCCATTTATAGTGGAGACAGATCTGGGTTTTGAGGTCCCGGAGGAGAACTTCCCGAAAAGGTTCGGAAACAGGAAGGTGTTTAAGATAGGCAGGCTTACTCCCGAAGAATTAAAGGAGGTTGAGGATGTATATGGGGGGAGGAAAAAGGGAGCTGGGGGTATGTACGGAGGTCCGAAGGAGGAATTTAAGTCTCTTGAAAGTAAGAGATACTTTGCCCTCTTTGCAAGCACCGTAATAGAGGAAGAGGAGCTTGCGGAACTGAGTCTTTTCTTTGAAAAGCACAAGGAATACGCTTTAGTGGCTGGTGAGGAAGAAAAGACTTGGGGAGAGAAGGAAGGGATAAGGTGGTTTTATGACAGGGAGTCGGAGAGGTTGATACTTATACCTGCGGAGGAATTAAAAGGAAAAAGGAAGAGGGTTTTATTGAAGATTGAGGGGGACGAGATAGTTATCTTTGAAGGAGAGCTTCCGGAACGGATTGACATTCCCCTTTCAAAGGAAAGCTACAGCCATTCCGTTTTAATGAAGGCATTGAGGGTTGAGGATGTTTAGTGTTTTGGATGTAAAGGAAAAAAGAAAACTGCTTGAAGATTTCCTGAGAAAACCTTCTGGTTTATCCACAAGGGATATAAATGAACTTCTTAATGCCTTTCCCTTTGATAGTATGGAATTGAATTATCTTACTATTTTAGTTTTAAGAAAGAGAAAGGACATCGTACCTATTTATGAATTTTCTCAGAGGCTCGGTGTAAGTGAGGAAATCGCAGAGGAAGTATTGACAGTGGAGGAAAGATATGCCCTCTTCCCTGTTGCTTCGGAGAGGGAAGCAAAACTTGTTAAAGCCCTTCTGATACCCGTTAAAGAGCAAAGGATCATATTTGTCGGAAATGAGATTCCACAGAGTTTGGAGCTTGTGGGTGAACTTACGGGAAGGGGCTTTTTTATTGTTTTTGACTCGGATTTTGATTTCAACAGAAGCGCTTCCTACATGCTTTCTCTTTACGCTTACCTTACATTGGGAGATCGCTTTAAAGATATAGCATTTACTGGTGTTGTTACACCTGAGGGAAAACTTGAAGAAGTAGATTTCTTAGATAAGAAAAGGGAGGTTTGCAGGAAAAAAGGAATCCCTCTCGTTTATCCTTCGGAGTGTCTAAAAGATTTGAAGGATTTGGATAAATTTATTACATCCTTGTCTGTACCTTTGGCGGTATTACCTAATACTGACCCTTCGCCATTTCTCGGAATATTTCCCTTTACGGAAGAATATTTGAGGGAAGTTTTTCACCTTTCCCATACCCTCGTATATACGGATACCTTTGAGGAAACGGTAGAATCCTTTGAAAAGTTTGCAAAGTGGATAAAAGCGGTAGCTTCTGAGCTTAAAACCATAAATGAAAAGCATATCTCTTTGAGGATAGGTATAACGGGCAATGTACTTGTAATGGTCTTTTATGCGGGTGTTGTTCTTTCAAAGACAAGGCTTGCTGTGGATTTTTATCAATATGAAAAGGGAAAATATAGAAAGGCATTCTCCATAAGCAGTGACAGGCAAATACCGGAGACGGAAGGTGTAGAGGGTATGGTAAAGGCTCATGAAACAAAGAATTTTAAAGAAATATATATAAGACTTAAAACGGATATAGAAGGGAGGGATAATGCCCTTGAATTGAAATTGCAGAAAGGCAGGGAGCTTGACGAAAACACTTTGAATATTGCCTATTTTGTGAGTAAGAGAATAAAGTCTGCGGGCGACGGTTGTAAGAAGTTGTTCCTTGAAACTTCAGTTCCTTTTGCCTTTGCCCTCGGATACTACCTTGAGGATTATATCTGTCTTGAATTGATGCACAAAGGCAAACCTGTTTATATAATTGCGCCCCCACGTCGGGGAAGTATTTATCTGACAAACGCTTTTTCCCTCAATATGCTTGAAAAGGGAAGGGCTATTGTAAATATTGAAGAGATAAGCATAGATGAAGCGTTAAGATTTCTTGAGGAAGGTTACATATCTTACATCTCCCACTCCTCCACCGCCCAGGTTCTGGAAAATATGCTTAACATAAAGGTTGATGTAAGGCGGGAACCCTTGAGTCTCAAAAGTGGTGATATTGCTATAGTTTTTCAGGTCAAAAAAAGGCCTTCTGAAGGTCAGATTTTCACCCAAGAAGAAGTTAAAAATATAGTAGAGGAAGGCATGTTTACCTTTTACCTTGTGGAGGTGTATTACTGAGATGGGGAAGAATGATATAAGCAACGACAGGATCTACATCGCCCTCGGCGGACTTCTCCATGATGTGGGGAAGTTTCTTCAGAGGGCTAAGAGGGAGAAATTTTTATTTGAAGATGAGGATTTGAATAAGTATTTGAATGCTTGGAATGAACAGCTTGAGGATATTTATAAATATGAACATGCATACTTTACATCAGTGTTTATTAAATTCCTTGAAAAGGGAGGCTTAATAGACTCTAAAGAGGCGGAAAAACTCATAAATTGGGGGGCAAGACACCACAACCCGACGGATGAACTTGAGAGTGTAGTTTGTCAAATAGCGGATTGGTATTCATCTTCGGAAAGAGAGACAAAAATAAGAAGCGATATTAATTTACTTCATTCCGTTTTTGAAAGGATATCATTGGAACCTGCTGAACACAAAAAGAGTTTATTTGAGTATGCACCTTCTATGATAGAAGATTTACATGAAGATCAGAGAAGAAGTTTTGGATTCTACAGTCTCAAAGAACTGAGTACAGCAAAAGAAGTATTCCCTGTTGTTTTTAGTGGTGGCTTTGTAAGAGAAAATGGCAGCTACATTATTAAGTCTTTAGGTTCTATCCCGAAAGCTGTAAATGACTATGGAACATTATTTGGAAAATTTCTTAAAGAGATCAAAGCCTTACATAATATTAGGGATAAAAGCGAACAATTTTTAAACGCTATTTACTATATCTTTTACAAATATACATGGTGCGTTCCTGCTGCAACTTATGATATAGAAGCTGGTAATAAACATTACCCGGCCATATCCTTGTTTGATCATTCAAGGGTTTTATCTGCTATAGCTCTTTCAATTTATGATTGGGCAATAGATAAAGGTGTTGAAGTAAGCAGTATAAAACCAAAAGGCACTCAGTTATTGACTGATGAGGAAGAGATATTCCTTTTAGTTGAAGGAGACATAGGCGGAATCCAAAAGTTTATATTCAACATACACAAATCAAGTGAGTCGGAACTCTCTATAGCAAAGGCTCTGAGAGGACGATCGTTCTTCCTTACCATGCTTCCAGAAGTTCTTGCACGGTATATACTTAGCAAACTTGAATATCCCATAACAAACGCTCTCTTTATAGGAGGCGGTAAGTTTCAGCTTTTGATAGGGAATACTGAAAAAAATCTGAAAAAACTTAAGGAGATAGAAGATAACATCAATAAGTGGTTATTTGAAGCCTTCCACGGTGAACTAAGCATTTCTATTGCTACTGTTAAAATGAAAGGGGATGTTTTTAGGAATATTAAAAAGGAAGGAAAGGAAACTTTCCTTGACAAGGTTGAACAGCTTCAGCTTAAGCTTGACAGGAAGAAGAAAAGGAGGTTTAGGGAGCTTATATGGGACGGTAAGTTTTTAAAAGATGCAGTGAAAGCTGAATCAATATGTAATTCATGTAGAAGTTTGCCTGTATTTAAAGAAAATCTTTGTGAATGGTGTTACAACTCTCAAAAGTGGGGAGAAATTATTCCAAAGATTAAATACGTTGCTTTTGATTTTGAACACAGGAATATAGATTTAGATCCACAGCAAATAATGAATTTAAGAGAATTTGGAAAAGTGTATCTACTTGAAGATGAAGATCTTTCCAAAGTTAAGTATCTACCTGAAATTCTAAATATAGAAGATACGGAATTAAAAATTGAAACTAATAAAGTAGTAAACGGCTTTAAATTCATAGGGCATTCTGCACCTAAGGTGGTTAAGGAAACTTCAAACGACCTTTTGAATTTCTTGAATAATAAGCTGGAAAGTAAAAGAGGCAGAAAGCTAAAGGATGATGAAAAACTTGGTAGAAATCACATCTTACCTTTTGATTTGTTGGTGGAATTTGCAGAAGGAGACAAAAAGCTTGGATTTTTTAGAGCGGATGTTGACTACTTAGGACTTATTCTAAGCGACGGATTAAGATATAACGAGTTCGGAACTGAAGAGATATACACTATATCGCGTATAGCTACACTAAGCAGGATGTTGGATCTGTTCTTTGCGGGATATTTGAACAAGCTTGCTGAGGAAGTATCGCTTTACTATGTCAAAAATGCTATTGAAAACTATAAGCAAAGGGCGGAAAAACTCTCGGCCTCAGAAAAAGAAAGGAAAGAGCTTCTGGAGAAAATTTATGATGAAAAGGAGAAAAAGAAAAAGCTAAAAGTGTGTTCCCTAATCTATACTGTTTACTCCGGTGGAGATGATCTTTTTATTATAGCACCTTATGATCTTGCTATAGAATTTGCCCTTAGGCTAAGGGAAGAATTTAGAAAGTTCACCTGTGAAAATCCTGAGTTTGGTATATCGGGAGGCATTTACATAGGCAGACACGACACACCTATACATTTAGTTGCTAAATTTACGGAAGCTTTGGAAGGTAAAGCAAAAAGCCAAAGGTTAGCTAAGGATATGGTAGCTCTTTTTGACAAACCTCTTATGTGGAGTGAAGAGGTGGAATGCTTTGTGGAAAGAAAAGGTGTTATGTCTTGTGTACGGGAAAATAAAGAAGATCCTTGCAGGAAGCAAAATAGGGTACATTCTTACATTTTTCTTGAAACAGTATATAAGGATATAGTCAGCAAAATGATAAACTGGCTGAGAAAGGAAAACACAGGAGTATCAAGGGGCCTCTATTACAAACTCCTTCAACTTTACAAGAATTATGTGGATGGGAACAGAATAGATCCGCACATATATCCCAAAATTTACTACTATGTTGGAAGAAATGTAAAGGATGAAAATGTCAGAAAAGAGCTAATAGATACGTTATTAAATGGTATGGGAGGTAGTTTAAGGGTAGAAGCTGTCATAAGTAACCTTGATGTCATTTTGTCTTTAGTTTTAATGAAAACAAGAGGAGGTAGGTAAGATGAGTGAGGTTGGAGTAAATAGCAAGCTTGAGGGCGTTTATCAGAAGGCGAAGCATATAGTAGAAAATATATATCCACGTATAAAAGAGCTACAAGCTAAGCAAAAGGATATAAGGAATAAGGAGGAATTGCAGAAGATAAGGGATGAAATGAACAGATTGAAGAGAAAGCACAGGGATGTTTACGAGTCAATTATTGATGGAACTTTAGAATCGTGGAAGGAGGTGAAAATATCCGAAATCCAGAATATAGACGATATGGACTTATTTATAAGACCTTCTGGCATTGCAGAAGCCATAGCTTGCTCAATTGATTTTAAAACTACACAGCTTAGAAAGATCTTCCACCAATTAAGGTCATTACAGTATGAAGCAAAACAAGGTGGTTTTAAACCCTATAAAGTTAAGAAGGTGATAGCCTTACTTGCTTATTCTGCAGGTAGAAGGTTGATAGATCATAAGTTTTTTGAGCTATCTAAGGAGCTATTATCAAAAGTAGAAAATGAGAACGACCTAAATGTTGTCGTTGAGCTTTTAGAGGCTATCGTTGCATATAGGAAATACTACGAGTCATAAGGGAGGTGTGAACTATGGGGTTTGATAAGCTACTTGAAGGAGTTTTAAAGCTGAAGGTGATAATTAGAGCTAAAACAGGTCTCCACATCGGTGGTGCGAAGGAAAATGTGGAAATTGGAGGAATTGATAACATAGTGGAGAAGCTAAAGGTTTTCTTCACTGCGGAAAAAGTAAATGGCAAAGATAAATTCTTAGATGTTCCCTACATTCCTGGATCTTCTTTAAAGGGGAAGATGAGGAGTCTCCTTGAGTGGATAGAGAAGCCTCAATATAGTGACACTAATAACTTTGATAACACCAAACCCGTAGCTTTGGCTCCTAGGAAAGAGGATAAAAGGGGACAACCTTGTGGTTGTGGCAAATGTAAAATATGTAAACTATTTGGCGCTCATCAAGCTCAAGGACAAGAACCAGTTAGGTTAAGATTTGATGACTTTTATCCTACATGCGATACCATAAAGCTTTGGGAAAACACTCTTGATAGTGGTTATGTGGAAATCAAAGTTGAGAATATGATCAATAGAATAAAGGGTGTTGCTGAAAATCCACGACACACAGAGAGAGTAATAGCAGGTTCAGAGTTTGAGGGTTATATAACCTTAAGAATCTTTGAAGGTGACAACTTAGATCAATTCCTTGAAACCTTAAAAACAGGCTTTGAGATGCTTGAAGATGACTATCTTGGTGGATCGGGCTCAAGAGGGTATGGTAGAGTTGAAATAAAATTGGTTGAGTATGAATATAAAAAGATTGATAACGGCAAATATGTAAATGCAAGCGAGGATAGTGAAATTAAAAAAGCGTTGAAAGGTGTTTTTCCAGAACTTGTTAATGAAGGAGAAGTTCAAAATGCTCAAGCTTTATAGCCTTAAATTCCTTTCAAAAAGCACACCCGTAAGAGCATATACGCTCTTCGGGGCAATATGTTGGGTATATAGATTAATAGGTGGGGATCTGGAAAAACTTTTAAATGATTTTAGAAATGGAAATCCACCTTTTATAATTTCTTCGCCTTTCCCTATTGTGGAAAGCAATTGCGGTCTTTCCCTTGTTTTCCCTAAGCCTGTTTTGGTTATCTCTGATGAGGTTAGAAGAGATTATAGTATCTACGAAAAAATAAGGCGCAAACCTATAAAGAAAGCGCGTTATGTTTCTTTTAGTGTTTTCAAAAGAATATTAGAAGGTGAGGTAAAAGAAGAAAGACTCATTTCTGATCCTGAAAAATTTGAGGAAACGGAAAAGGTTATAGTGCAAAGAGGTGATAAGGAATGTTTTAAAGATTTCGGTGGACTTTCTGTTAGGAATGTACTTAACAGAGTAACTATGAAATCTGAAAATCTTTTTACAGAGGAGTATTACCTATTTTCGGATAAGTGGTTTCTTGTAAAGTTTTATGACAGCGGGTTTAAACCTATGCTTGAAGAGTGCTTTAAATTAATTGAAGATACAGGGCTCGGCGCGAACAAAAACCTCGGATGGGGTAATGTGAAGATAGAACCTCTTGAAGGATTTGATAAAGAAACAGAGTATCTTGAAAAAAAGGTAAATAGGTCAGAAAAGTTTATTACACTTTCACCAGTTATACCGAAGAAGGAGACTCTGGATATAGATAACAGCACCTATGAATATGAAATTTATAAATCTCCAATAGATACTACATTTGGTGAGGCACTTATATGGAAAAGGAAGGTTCTTTATCTTAATGAAGGTTCGGTTTTAAAAAGAAGGGGAGACGACAAATGGGTGGGATGTGTTAAGGATGTGGGAGCTGAGGATATAGGAATTAAAGCATATCAATATGGGTATGAGTTTCCTGTAGCGGTGGGAGGTTAGTGATGGGAAATTCATTTAAAATTGAAACCTTATCGCCTGTTCACATTGGAAGTGGTAACACTTTCAAACCTATGGATATTGGGGAGTATGAAAGATATATATACATATTTGACTTTGATAAAGTTATTGAAAAGATACCAGAGCATAGCATAGATAAGTTTTCTGAATTAATAATTAATTTTGGTGATAAAAATAAAAACAAATATAAAGACATGGGGCAAATGCTTTTGGAAGCATTCGGAATAGGTTATGAACAGTGGGAGGAGATAAGCTCATACAAAGTTAAGAGAAAAGATATAGGGCAAATACATGAGATTTATGAAGCATTGAAATATGGTAACAAAGTTTATATACCTGGAAGCTCTATAAAAGGTGCAATAAGGACTGCGATAGTTTATTCCTTTTTAAAGAGAGAAGGTTACAAATTCTATTTAAAGGAAACTGAAAGGATAAAGTATCTGTGTATGATTAAACCTAATGACGAAGAGGTTGAGGGAGTCTATAAGGGTAATGTTGATTTGTCCAAGATTGAGGAAGAAATAAAAAAAGACATGCTTATGGATGATGCTACAAGGGATGTATTTAAGTGTCTAAATATATCTGATTCTTTTCCAATTCCTGCTGAGAATTGCTTGGAAGTTAGGAAAATTTATGTTGCCAATACAACCTCGTTTGTCAAACAGCGTGGGTCAAAAAAAATTAGTATACACCCTTTATTTGTGGAGTGTATAAGACCAGGTGAAGTTTTCAATGGCTTAAAGATTAAAGTGAATGATAAAGCAATTGAAGCACTTTCAGAAATTTACAGGAATAGAAAACATACTTTTGATAAAATCACTGAGCTTATAAAAAACTGGCGATCTTGCCTTATGGAATTCACTAAGGATCTTATAAATGCAGAAAAGAGCTTTTGGCAGAACAATAGTCATGATATAAAGGTGAATATAACATCAGCATATGGCAATTCCCCTCACAAGTACATAACAAAAGAATTCAAAATAGAAGATTTGATTAAAAGCTTGGAGGATATTGAACAGAGCGGGCAAGTGTTAATTAGAATAGGTAAATATTCTGGATATCTAACTCACAGCATAGGTTTATTGATTGCTAAAGGATTGTCAGGAACTTCTTATAATCTTGCAGGTTTTGGGAAGATTCTTTCTATATACAATCACGACGAACTCTTTCCCCTCACCCGCCGTTTAACCCTTGACAATCAAACTCTTGGTTGGTGCAAGTTGGTGGAAAGTAATGATAGTGAAAACGAGGATTCTGAATATCTAGGAAATAGTGACTCTGAGAATAAGCAGAATCTTAATAGTGGTAATTTAAAAGAAGCTTTTAAATCAAAAGGATGGAGAATAAAATGAAAAAAGTCCTCATCTCCACACTTGGGAGGGGTCAGAAGGAAAATGGTAAGTATGACTATAAGGAGGGTGTTTACCTTCTGCCAGATGGAAGGGAGGTTAGAACAAAGCTGGTATCAAAGGCTTTGATAGACTATATCAAACCCGATGAAGTATACATACTGGGGACACGGGAATCTCTCTGGGATCTTGCGGATGAGCTTATAGGGAGCTATAGAAAGGTTTTAATACCGTATGGTATAAACAAGGAAGAGTTCTGGGAGATGTTCAAAATAATCCACAAAGAGGTTGATGTTTCGGGAAAAGATATATACCTTGATATTACTCACGGTTTTAGAACAATACCCCTTCTGGTGTCAACGGTGGTAAACCTGTTCAGCAAGGTGAAGGGGGCAAGGGTGAAGGGGCTTTTCTACGGAATTTTTGAGGCTAAGGATGAGAAAGGAAGAATCCCAGTGGTTGATCTCCTTCCCATACTTGAGCTTAATGAATGGATAGAGGGGTTTACTCTATTCAAAAACTACGGGGACGGAGATTTTCTTGCGGAATTGATAGAGGAAAAATTATCAGGGCTTAAGCCTGAGCTTAGAAGGGAGGCAGGGGATTTGAAAAAGCTTCCTAAGTTACTCAGGAAGTATTCACAGGCGGTCGGATTTACCGCGGTAAACTTTATACCTGAGTTTACCGGTCAGGTTGTGCAACTTATTAACAACATTAAAAGTGTACCTGCTGATTTTAATTCTATGGAGCTTTTAAAAGCATCCCTCAATGAAACATACGAGGAGGTCAAGAAGGAAGATGCGGAAGAATGGAAGAATCAGTATAAGATTGTTAAATGGTTGTTTAACAAGAGAAGATACTCTCAGGCTACTATAGCCCTTGAAGAATGTATATTTACTTATGTGCTTGAGAAGTTGGGTATTGATATTCTAAATCAGGATATTAGAAAGAAATTGGGAGGTATTTTTAACAAGGATAAAAATCAGCATGAGATCTTTTCGCAGGAGTTAAATGAACTCTTCAGCAAAATTCAGGATCTTAGAAATAAAACGGGGCATGCCTTTATGCAAAAGAATGCCACGGAGGGACATATAAAGGATGCAATTGATAAACTAAAAAACTACATAGAGGAAACCTACAAAGGTTTGAACGATAATAACACGGATAATATCAAAAACAAGGAAGAACTAAAAAAATACATAGATTTTGGTAAATAAAAAGGGGAAGCCCTTAAAGGCTCCCCGTCATATTGTTTAAAAGACAATGTTTTCATCAACATTGGGTGTATTTGTAAGCCTTTGAAGACTGTTTTGTTGGGTAACATCGGTGACGAGCATATCCGCTTGATTATTGTTATAATCATACCCGCTTACCAAGGTATATTTCCCTATTCCAATTGCAAATAGCATCATATTTTGCGGTACCTGACCGAGGGGTATGGAGTTTCCTGTAGAAGGATCTACAGAGTGTAAAGTACCTCCGCCAGGAATCTGCCCTGATGTATCAACATTCCTGACCTCAAGTATTCTATGAATACCCGTTGACCATGTGCCGTGTGTGGACATGGTAAATCCGGCTATATACGCATTGTTGGTACATGTGGGCTGCGATGAGCCTTCGGTCCATCTGCATGATTCGGTGGTCATGTATTTATCAAAAAACACTTTGTCTCCTATGGGTATGGTCCATCCTGTTCCTGAATCGGATAATGTTACGGCGGATCCATCGTTCTTTCTTATTGCTATTAAGCCACTTGTAGCTGTGGTAGGTCTGGTTAATAGGTAGTTATTTGTTGAACTACTAATGTAATCTATATCACCTCCGTTGTAGATAGTTGTCCAGTTGTTTCCGCCGTGATTTAGTTTTCTTATATTACCGTTTGGATCCTTGGCGTACAGACCGCTTTCATCGGAATAGAAATCCCAATCAGGAAATGAACCGCACTGAATTCCTAAGGAGTTCAGAGATTGACCGTTGAATAGATTAAGCGTTCCATCTATGCAGAGATAGATATGACCGTTGGCAGGGTTGGTTCCTACATCCTCAATATTATTTGAATATTGTCCTATATTTGTACATTGCATATTTGTATCACACTTTTGAATATTATTCTGATTATCAAGGGCAATAAAGCCAGAGATTGCAGGATTCTGGAATCCTCCGTCAAATGAAGTCAGTATTTCCTTACCTGTTATATCAATAGGGGCTGTTGAATTTGACATAGTGTTGTTTATCAAAAACCACCTATCATCCGCATCGCCACATGTATTGTTTTGCCCCGCTGTTCTAACCTCAAGGTAAGCCTTTTTGTTCACATAATCATAGTGTGCACCTATAAACCTGCAGGCATTATTAATATTACTTATCTGTCTTTTTTGAGGAGATTGTGAGCCCTTTACCAGGGGTACAGCATAAACAGGGCTTTTGTTGTTTTCAATAATAAATGTTTCATATCTGTGAAGGTCGGAATAGGTTCTGGTTTGAGGATCCCAGCCGTTTACTGCCATCAGACTTAACCAATCAATACCAGCATTTGATACGGTTACCCTGTTGTTTAAATTCTCCGGATCCACCAATATTAGACTACCCGAGTATGCGAGGTAGGTCTTGGTAACTTGACCTCCACCACCACCGCCACCGTCTCCGCCGTCTCCGCCATCTCCGCCTCCTCCTCCGTTACCACCTCCTCCGCCTCCTCCACCCCCACCGCAACCAATTAATGATACTCCTACCAATAATGCTGTTAGAAGTAGTAGTTTGGATGTTGAACCGTTTTTCATGATACCGCCCTCCTCAATTTTTTACTCTTAATACTTTATAGTTTACTAATCCTTTATTTGTGTGGCAATATGTGTAATTATTTTTAGTGGATTATCAATTACTTATCAATGCAAATTTGCTCACTTTGGCTGTGCATTAAAGCAATATTATTAATTCAATGTAACAGAAGCGCTTTTTGTACTGCAATTCTTATTTTTTTCTTTGCATGCTTCAATGACTATGTATCCGTTCTTTTTAGGTAGAGGCACACATTGACCGATGGTTTCACATATAATACTATAACAATTATAAATATCGTTGTATCCCCAATATGTGCATTCCACTGATACTTCCTTTTTGTTAGTCTCTGCTGTTAGAATATAGTAGTTATTTTTGTCACTCGGCAGTGTTGAGGTTGGTGATAGGTATAAGTTTACATAATATGTTTTGTCATAGTTTACTTTCCACGATATTGTGAACTTCTCATAAGGTTGAAGAGAGGAGGGATTTACGCTTAAGGAGACAATAAAACCACCTGTCCCGCAGGCTACAATAAATAACACAAATACAAAGATACCGATATTAATCCTGTTAAATAAATTTTTAAGCATGGTTTAGCCTCCTTCCGACCCGATGTGTTAACTTTCTTATTTTTATATTACCAGATTGCGGTAAATGTGAGTAGCGGTGTTATTAATTTTTGGTTCTCCTTATACTCTTTTGTTCTTCTACACTATTTATCTATGCTTGAGTTCCGACCGGTGTGGTTTGATTCTATGGGGGCGAAGTCTTCTTGTGTAGCCGTCAGGACGGATATAAATATTGTTATAGATCCCGGAATTGCAATAATGCACAAAACTTTTCCCGCAAGTGATATAAGGAAGAGGGAATGGTATAAAAGGGGAAAGAGGGAAATAGAAAAATTTCTTAAAGAAGCTGATGTGGTGATAATTTCCCATTATCATCATGATCATTATCTACCTTTTTCAATAAAACTGTATGAGGGAAAGACAATATTTGTAAAGAATCCCAATTTTTATATAAACGATTCTCAGCGTAAAAGGGCTGAAAAATTTTTCTCGGATATTCTAAATTCTTACGGGCTTAGTATGGAAGAATTTGTAAGCGACCAGGAAAGATTCATTCCCGTTGATTTCAATAAACTCATACCGGAAGCTCTATTCAAAAAGTTCAACGGATATGAAAGCAGAAGGGAAGAACTTATTAAAAAAGGTAAAAGCTGGTATGAAAATAGGATTGAGAAATGGCAACAGTTCTATAGAATACCAGAGTTAAAGTTCGGAAATTTAGAAGTAATTTTTGGGGAAGGGAGACGCTTTGTGATAGGTGAAACTCAGATAAGGTTTACGGATGTTTTATTTCATGGAATAGAATTTTCACGGCTCGGTTGGATATTTTCCACTGTTATTGAATTTAGAGGGAAGAAGTTTATCCACTCTTCTGATATGAACGGACCAATTATTGAGGATTACGCTTCATGGATTATTAAGGAGAATCCGGACATCTTGGTACTTGATGGACCTATGACTTACATGCTCGGATATACACTTAATTTCATTAATTTGAACAGAGCCATAAACAATATGCTGAGAATTATTGAAAACATTAAGGCTGAAGTAATAATATATGATCACCATCTTACAAGGGATCCTAAGTATCCAGAAAGAACAAAAGAAATATGGGAGAGGGCAAAAAAATTAGGTAAGAATGTTATTACAGCCTCAGAATATTTAGGGGAAACACCGGCGGTACTCCGTTAGATAAGCTTTAACTGTCCCTTTTACCTATTCCCCTAAGGCATTTCAATTAATTGTTTTTTTCTTCCTGTACTTCAACGCTTAACCATTTTAGGTAAAAAGGTTGATGAATTTTTGTGGAGATAGTAAATTAGGAGTTACGTTATAGATTGGGGGAAAACCACTTCATACTTTACAACTAAGGTTATTTACAAACGTAAATATCTCAAGCCTGAGTGGATAGAAATGGCGAGGCAAGGAAGGGAAGTTGTTAGAGAGGAAATGCAGAAGGACGGAAGGATACGCAGATGGATTTACATAAAAGAGGTGGATAGATATCTTAGGGTTGTATTTATGCAAGACGGTGAGACTGTACATAATGCATTTTTTGACAGAAATTTTAAAAAGGAGGTTGGAAAATGAAGATTCAGTATTTTCCTGAGACAGACACACTTTATATAGAGTTTATTGAGGTATCAAGTGTTGAGTCAGAAGAGGTTATGGAAGGTGTTGTTTTTGATTATGATAAAGAGGGAAATGTAGTGGGTATAGAGATAGAGCATTTCACAGAAAGGTTCAAAGGCAAACCTGCAGAAATACCCCTTAAGCTCATACCAGCTTAACCTATAGACTTGCTTAAATAGCTACAATCCCTTCACTTTCTTAGGGCATTTCAACTGTGGAGATTGATGGATGGGAAATAGGGGTAGAGCTTGAAGGGTCGCAATCCCTTCACTTCCTTAGGGCATTTCAACTGGGAAGCACACGACCTGATCATTGATGAGGATAGCTTGTCGCAATCCCTTCACTTCCTTAGGGCATTTCAACTTAATTCTGTTTAATCCTCATTACCCGTTTAACCCTATTAAGTCGCAATCCCTTCACTTCCTTAGGGCATTTCAACCACTAAAAGTAAGGAGGTGTAGCGATGAACGTGGAGGGTCGCAATCCCTTCACTTCCTTAGGGCATTTCAACCCAGAACAACTCCGCCACCACCCAAAACCCTCCCCTCCAAGTCGCAATCCCTTCACTTCCTTAGGGCATTTCAACCGGAGAGAAGCTTAGCGGTATGGAAGAAACTTGGGAGCGTCGCAATCCCTTCACTTCCTTAGGGCATTTCAAC
>JALWBR010000044.1:54053-60084 GCA_027037055.1 Aquificales bacterium
CCAAAACCCTCCCCTCCAAGTCGCAATCCCTTCACTTCCTTAGGGCATTTCAACCGGAGAGAAGCTTAGCGGTATGGAAGAAACTTGGGAGCGTCGCAATCCCTTCACTTCCTTAGGGCATTTCAACACCTCGCACAGAGTGGGGGAATTCTCTATCCCTACTATGGTCGCAATCCCTTCACTTCCTTAGGGCATTTCAACGATATTGTGGAACATGAAGGTATAGCTCATGAGGTGTCGCAATCCCTTCACTTCCTTAGGGCATTTCAACGCTCTACGACCCTGATGTCGTGGAGTGGCACAACGTTTTGTCGCAATCCCTTCACTTCCTTAGGGCATTTCAACTCTCAAAACAACTGGTCAGCTTCAGAAAGTGAATGTCTCGTCGCAATCCCTTCACTTCCTTAGGGCATTTCAACCCTTCATTTTTTATTATTTTATATCAAAAACTTACAATTGGGGAATGGGTATTTTTAAACCCGAATTTCGGGAAATGCTTGGGAGTCAATGCTTAGGATAAAATCTTTGTGTATCAAGGGTTTGACCGCACAAGGCGTATTCTAAAACCAATGTGCCTTTCTCAGCTTTAAAATATTGCTAAGTCTATCAACATATTAAGCAAACATATCGGGATCCTTATATGATAGCTGTCATAAATTGATTTTTATAAGCTTTATCAAAGACTTATAATGTGTCAGATTTTTATATGTTCCTTCGTTTTTATAGTTAATGATGAAGTATCTGGTAGCCTATGACATAGGGGATGATAGGGTAAGGGCGAAGGTTTCAAGGCTTCTTATGAAGTATGGTTACAGAATACAACTTAGTGTGTTTTACTTGCCGAGGGTTTCTTTGAGTGAGGTTGAGGCTCTTGTTAAAACCATTGGGGAGATGGTGGATCCCAGAAGGGACAGGGTTTTCTTTTATCCGGTTGAGTCTGTAGAGGAGTTTATGGGGTATCCCTTGGAACCTTGGGAGGTGCTTGTTGTATGAGGGGAAAGAGAATATTAGTGCTGTACGGACCTTCCCATTTAGCAAAAAAGGGTGATAGGTTGTGTGTGCTTAAGGAAACAAGAACTGCAAGTTATCCTGTGAGACATCTTGAATGTATTATAGTTTTCGGAAATATATCCTTTTCAACGGAAGCGGTGCATTTTATTGTTTCTAAGGGTATTTATGTTTTCTTTCTTTCAAGATTTGGGAGGATTAAGGGTATGATAGTGGACGCTTTTTTAAAAAGTAACAATCATTTGAGATTAAATCAGTACAGGAAGTTTCTTGAAGACAGGATACATATTGCGAGAATCATTGTTAAAAGTAAGCTTAATGAAGTGGCTAATATTTATAAAGTTGATACAGGTCCTTATCTGCAAAGGCTTGAAAGTGCTACGGATATTGATGAAATAATGGGGATAGAAGGAGCAATTTCAAGAAGTATGTTTGATGTTTTTTCAAAGAATATAAAAGGAGCGGATATAAATTTCAAGGGAAGGAGTTACAAACCACCTGCGGATGAGGTTAATGCATTGCTTAGCCTTGCATATACACTTACATACTGTGTTGCTTTTCCCGTTGTTGTAAGTATGGGATTTGATCCTTATATTTCCTTTCTACATTCCAAAAGGGGTACCCATGCATCCTTTTGTTCTGATATTATTGAGCCTTTGAGACCTTTCGTTACCAAAAGCTTGGAGGATCCCATAAGAAGAAAGGTTTTTGTCAAGGAGGATTTTAAAAAGGATGGAAACGGTTTTTATCTTCACAAGGAGAGTTTCGGCAAATTTATGAATTGGTTTGAGGGTATTAAGGAGGAACTTACTGACAGGTTGCAGGAAACATTACTCCGTGTTATGGAGGAGCTTGGATGAATTTATATGTAGTTTGTTACGACATTACTTCTGACAAAAACAGAGTAAAGGCTATGAAAAAGTTAAAAAGTAAGGGTATTCACTCACAGCTCAGTTTTTTTGAGGTGGAGGCTGATCACAGGAAGGAGATTTCCAAAGATGTGGAAGCCTATGTAGAATCCGCGGACAGATTGGCTATTGTGAGAGTGTCAAAAAGGGGCAGGATCTTCAGAATAGGAAGGATGAAGGAGGGAATGGAGTGGGTAATCTAAAATGTCTCATTCTTACATCCGATGATGCGGTGGTGGATTATAGGGATAAAAGGATATTCCTTAAGAACGGAAGGGTTGTACCTTTGAGAAAGCTAAGGAGTATAGTAAGTTTTTATGAATGTAGAAAGCTTTCCAATATATTCAATGTTCCTTTTATATATATTTCCGAAGAAAGGGTTATACTTCGCAATGTCTGCTACAACGGCTATTCAAAGAATTTCAGTTATATGGCTTTGGATAAGCTTGTTGATTATGCCTTAAATATTTTCAGGAAGGTAGTTAAGGATGTTGGTATAAAAAATTGTGAGTACTTTATTGAATGGTTGTACATTCAAAAACTGCTTGCAAATACCTTTTTTGGTGTTACTGCAGGCATTTATTTTAACCGAGGAATGTTCTTAGCTGATCCTTATACTGATATTAAAATAGGGGACAGAGTATTAAAGTTGTGGCAGGTTCTTATCTTACCTGCTGTCAGCTACGGTGTTGCAAAGGAATTCAATAATATATGGCTCTATGGTGTGGAAAAGTACAGTGATGCGGAAAGTTGTTTGAATGCGGTACTGAGCTATGTCTTTGGAAGTCCTCATTTTTCGCTTATATTAAGAAAGGCTTTAAGCATCGGGGCTTTCGGCGGAATTTGTCAGTTTGACCATACCGAAACCCATTGTAGTTTTCCTTCCCACACCTGCAAATTCTGAAAATCTTGCAAGGGTATTTATCCACTTAAGTACTTCTTTATTATTGTTATTTATATAAAGTACAACCCTGCCGGTGAAACCCGTTATCTTACCTTCAGAAAGAGCTATCTTTTTTGTTCTTATCCATGCACCCATTACTTCTATATCTTCCTCAATAACCTTTCTCAGATCAGTATCTATTCTTATATCAGAGAAAAACAACCACTTTCTTATAAGCCCTTTGAATATAAGTTTGGGATCGGGTAGGGGATAGTCCTTTTTCCCCCTTTTAAAGGCTGTGGGGGTTATAAAATCAAAGACGATTGTTTTTTCTGTGGTTGAATCCTTATAGAGGGTTTCGTAAGTCTTTATCCATCTTTCGTCTGTAAAAGGTTTTTTCAGTTTTTTTAATTTTACATCGTTTATAAATATATCCTTGCCTTCATGTAGCAGAAGAGAAGACAGGAATCTGGGGAAAAGTGAATCTTCCAGGAAGGATATCCTTAAGAAAATTCTTTCTATGGGTTTTTCGGAATGGAAGAGCTTGGGTATTCCCAAAACAAAGGGTTTTATGCGGGATGGTTTGTGGAGTTCTTCTCCGAGTTTTCTATCTATGAGAGAAAAAAAGATACCGTGTATTTTATCTGGTTTTACCTCGTGGATGGGAACGGGTCTTTCGGGGATCAGGCAAATGGAAAACTTTACTGGCATAAAAGTATTCTAATAAAATTCCTTTTTGTTATGGGTAGGGATAAGAACTTTGAAAAGGCGGTGGATATTCTCAGAAAGGGCGGTATAGCTGTTGTTCCTACCGACACCATCTACGGTATAGTAGGAGATGCTACGAATGTTAAGGCTGTAGCAAGAATATATAAATTAAGAAGACCTTCAGGCAGACCCTTTATACTTCTTCTTCCCGATCCTATATGGCTTGTTAAATTAGGTCTTGTATTTGACAAAAGGGTTGTTGAATTGCTTATGAGGGTAAAAGGGCTAACCGTGGTGTTAAAAAGGAAGAGTAAAATACCCCTTTATCTTACGAGGGGATATGACAGCTTGGCTGTGAGAATTCCTCGTTCTTCACTCTTAAGGGGTATGCTGTTGAAGTTGAATAAGCCTGTTGTTGCTCCGAGTGTAAACCCAGAAGGGAAAAAACCAGCTTTTACGGTTGATGAGGCTTACAGGTATTTCGGTGAAAGGGTTGATATGTACATTGACGGAGGTAAACTAAGAGGATCTCCTTCAACCATTATCAGGGTGGAAGGCAATAAAGTCAAATTGTTAAGGGAAGGTACTGTAAAAAGAGACAGTTTGGAAAAAATCATAAAAAAAATGGGCTTTGAAACTATTTCTTTTTCTTAGCCTTAAGGCGTTCCTTAAGTGTCTTCTTTCTCGGACCTTTTTTACCCGCAGGAGGATCTGCTTTTCCTTCAACTCCGGAGAATACCGCCTGCTCCATTAGTTTGTTATGTTCTTCTATTTCCTGCTCATATTCTTGCTTGACTTCTTCAAAGCTCTTGATATCTGTCTTAAGTAGTGTGCTGATGGTTGACAACTTTATATTGTCCATCATGTTTTCAAACATCTGAAATGCTTCCTTTTTATATTCAACAAGGGGATCCTTCTGGGCATATCCTCTGAGATATATTCCTTCCCTTAATCTATCAAGATCGTGAAGATGTTCCCTCCAGAAAAAGTCAAGTATATTAAGAAGGGTTATCCTCTCTACTTCCCTCATTAGTTCAGGGTTAGATAGTGATTTTTCCTTCTCCTCGTATATTTCTTTAACCTTTTCGTAAAGCTTTTCTACCAACTCCGCCTTGTCCCTTACCTTCGGTATCTCTATATCTTTACCCGTTAACTCTTTGAGAAAGTTCTTCAACGGTTCCGTTTCCCATAGCTCTGGTTCCTCTTCGGTAAGTGTTGTATATACCTGCTTTTCTATAATATCCCTTATAAATTCAAGTATATCCTCTTTGAGGTTTTCGCCTTCAAGTATATCCCTTCTCAGGCTATATACCACCTGCCTTTGATCGCTCATAACATTGTCGTATTCAAGGAGTCTCTTCCTCGTTTGGAAGTTTTGGGCTTCAACCCTCTTTTGTGCATTTTCTATAGCCTTTGTAACTATCCTGCTCTCAATAGGTTCACCTTCGGGTATTTTCAACATTTCCATCATCTTCTTTACCCTGTCCCCTCCGAATATTCTTAAAAGGTCGTCTTCCAAGGAAAGAATAAACCTGCTTTCCCCGGGATCTCCCTGCCTTCCCGATCTTCCCCTCAGCTGATTGTCAATTCTTCTTGATTCGTGCCTTTCCGTACCTATAACGAGCAATCCGCCTACCTTTTTAACCTCTTCCTTTTCCTTCTCCGTTATTTTATATGCCTCTTGTAGTGCCTGTTTCCAGTCATACTCAGTAGTCTGCTCGGGCTTTTTACCCTTCTGTTTTAATATCTCCCTTGCAAGATATTCGGGGTTTCCGCCCAGTAATATGTCTGTTCCCCTTCCCGCCATATTGGTTGCTATGGTAACCGCTCCCTTTCTGCCTGCTTGCGCTATTATTTCCGCTTCCCTTTCGTGATGTTTTGCGTTAAGGACATTGTGCGGAATTTTATGTTTTTTTAGTAGCTTTGAAAGGTGTTCAGAATCCTCTATGGATACCGTACCAACGAGTATTGGTCTTCCCTTTTCATGTTCCTTCTTTATAAGTTCAACAACCGCATCCCACTTTTCCTTTTTTGTTTTAAAAACGAGATCTGGATGATCCTTTCTTATCATAGGTTTATGGGTTGGTATAACAACAACATCAAGCCCGTATATTTCTTTAAATTCAAGGGCTTCCGTTTCCGCGGTACCTGTCATACCTGCAAGCTTTTTATAAAGCTTGAAGTAGTTTTGGAAGGTTATGGATGCAAGGGTTTGATTTTCCTGCTGTATCTTGACACCCTCTTTAACCTCTATGGCTTGGTGAAGACCTTCGCTCCATCTTCTACCGGGTAAAACCCTTCCGGTGAATTCATCAACTATGAGTACTTCCCCGTCCCTTACTATGTAGTGAACATCCTTTTTGAATAGATGGTGTGCTTTTATTGATTGAATTATGGCATGAAGAAGCTCAACATACTTTGCATCATAAAGGTTGCTTATACCGAGATCCCTTTCAATCCTTCCTATACCTTTTTCCGTTAAAATGACCGTTCTGTTTTTCTCATCTACGGTAAAGTGTTCATC
>JALWBR010000045.1 GCA_027037055.1 Aquificales bacterium
CGAAGTCGTAACAAGGTAGCCGTAGGGGAACCTGCGGCTGGATCACCTCCTTTACTTAAGGAGTTACCAAACTCCTATCACTGTCTATTCCCTCATCCCTACCACCTTCCCCCTATCCAGTTGCCAAGGGCCTCTAGCTCAGCTGGTTAGAGCGTGCCCCTGATAAGGGCAAGGTCGGTGGTTCGAGTCCACCGAGGCCCACCATAAAAGGGGATGTAGCTCAGTTGGGAGAGCGCCTGCTTTGCAAGCAGGAGGTCGCGGGTTCAAGTCCCGCCGTCTCCACCACATAAATTTAAACCCTTTCCGTCCGATTCCTAAAACTATCCATCATGTTGGAGAAGAGGGAGTATTATAACCTTTATGAGGGGCTACCCATCTCCTTTTACAAAGCAAAGGTGACGCTACACAGCGGAAAAATAGTGGATTACAAACTTTACGAGATTACAGAAGGTATAAAAGAGATAGGAGGTTGGAATCCAGAAGAAATAGAAGGGGATGATGAATGGCTTTTAAAAAATCTTTACATAAAAGACATCAGCCATATAAAACAAACCTTTGAAAATATCCGAACCCAGGGAGAAAGACATACGGTAGCCTGCAGGCTTAAAAATAAGGAAGGTAAGTTTGTTGATGTTATCAACAACTTTGTAGTCAACGATATAGTTTACGATAAGGATAAAAAAACAATACACATATACGGAATGCTTGTAGGAATATCAAATCTTTACGAGTACAAGGAGATATTTGAAGCTATTGATAAAAACCCGTCGGTGGGAGTAGCCATATATCAGGAAAAGTATGTTTATGCAAATAAGGCTGCGGAAGATATACTTGAGTATTCCGAAGAAGAGCTTAAATGCATGTTTCCCGAAGAGGTGGTAAGCGAAGAGCTAAGAAATAACATAAGAGGTATAGTTGAGAGAAGGTTAAAAGGGGAACAGTTTGACAGACTCTATCAGGAATTACCTATAAAAACTAAATCGGGCAGAATAAAAAGTGTTCTTGTATTCACAAGAACCGTCGTATGGAACGGAAAACCTGCGGGATTAGTTATATTCGTTGACAATACAAAAAGAAAAAAATATGAAAAACTGCTTAGCATGTTCACAGATATCAACAAAATCATCCTTGAATCAACGGAAGAGGAAGAATTCCTTAGGAAATTATGCATACTCCTGATAGACAAGGCGGATTTCAGAATGGCATGGATAGGTAAATATACAAAAGGTGATGAATATGTAAAACCTATATTTGTATATGGATACAATGAAGGTTATGTTGAAAACTTGAAGATAAAAGTATCGGAAGAAGATATAACATCAAAGGGACCTACGGGCAGTGCAATACTTCAAGAAAGGATAGTAGTAAATCCGGATACGAGATATAATCCGTCTGTAAAACCGTGGAGGGAGGAAATGTTAAAAAGGAACTTCCTCTCCTCATGTTCAATACCCGTAAGAAAAGACAATAATACTTACTACACGATAAACATATACACTGCCATCCCCGATTTTTTTACGGAGGAAGAGATAAACCATTTAAGGGATCTTCAAAAACAGGTAGGTCTTGCAATAAAGAAAATAGAGTCGGAAAAGCTGATAAAGCTATTCTCGGAAGCAATTGAGAAAGGACACGACTGGATAGTTATAACGGAAGAAGACGGAACAATAATATATGCAAACCCAGCGGTTGAAAAGATCTCCAACTATGGACTTGAAGAGATATTGGGTAAAAATCCGAGAATATTCAAATCGGGATACCATAGCACCGAATTTTACAAGGAACTGTGGACAAAAATAAAAACGGGAAAGGTATTTGAAGCCATCTTTGTTAATAAGAAAAAGACGGGAGAGCTGTTCTATCTTGATCAAACCATAGTACCAGTCAAGGTAGGAAATGAAACAAGATTTGTATCCATAGGGAAGGATATAACTTCGGAAAGATTTCTTGAAGAGGAGATAGTAAAGATCAAATACAGGGATCCGCTTACAGATATGCCCAATAGGGCAGGATTTCTTATGAATGTTAAAGATGAACTTGAAAGATCAAGGGACAAGGAACACGCAATGATGGTCATAGATATAAGAAATCTTACGGCCATAAACCAACTGTACGGAACATCGGTCGGAGACGATGTTATTAAAGAACTCAGTATAACTCTTAAAACCCTTTTTTATGAAAGGGACATAATAGGCAGAACGGGGGGAGACGAATTCGGTATTTTGCTCACCGATGTTGAAAGTAAGGATCTTACCTTTATACTTGACAGGTTGTTTAATGAACTCTCAAAACCTTTTAACATAAAAGATAAAACTATACCCGTAAGTATAAATGTAGGTATATCCCTTTACCCTAAGGACGCCCACGATCCCCTTTCCCTTTTTGAAAAAGCATCCATGGCTATGAATTTTGCCAAATCGGAAGGAGAAAACACTTACAGATTCTTCAGGGAAGAATTAAACGAGTATGTATCAAAATATTTTGAGTTAAAAGAAAGGATAGAAAAGGCTCTTGATGAAAACAGATTGATCCTGTATTTTCAACCCTACTTTTACACAAAAACACTGAAATTAGCAGGATTTGAATCCCTTTTGAGACTTTACGATAAAGAGAAAGGATTATTAACACCCGCGGACTTCATCCACATCCTTGAAAGTACCGGAATGATAAGGAAGGTTGAGGATAAACTTTTGAAAAAGCTTACCGTTTGTAAAAAATATCTCAAGGGTGACATTACCATATCCTTCAATGTTTCGCCGAAAAGCTTCAAAGATAGAAACTTTATAGCAAATGTGAGGGAGGTTGCGGAAAGTATAGGACAGTATTTGGTGTTGGAGATAACCGAGAGACTCCTTGTAGAAGATCCCGTAAGGGCGAGGGAGTTCCTTGAAGAGGTAAAAATGCTTGGCGTAAAAATAGCAGTTGATGATTTCGGAACCGGATACTCTTCCCTTGCCTATCTTGAATCACTCCCCGTTGACATAATAAAGCTGGACATATCCTTCATAAGAAAAATGACAGAAAATTACAGGAGCCTTGCCATTGTTGAAGCAATAATAGATCTAAGCAGAAAGCTTGATATACAAACGATAGCGGAAGGCGTGGAGGACGAAGATACTTATGCTTTACTTAAACTCCTCGGCTGTGATATGGTGCAAGGGTTTTATTTCTCAAAACCGCTACCTATGGACGAGGCTCTGGAGCTGATAGAATCTTCTAAATAACACAAATAAAAGGACGATAAATATCTAAAAGGAGGAAGATATTATGGGAGAAAGAGCAAAAATCCTAATAGATGAAATAAAAACCATATTGCTTAACCCCTTTAAACCCTTCGGTCTTGAAGAAAAACTTGAAGAATTGCTTAACTTGATGAGAAAGATGGATCCAAAAGAGGTTGCCATGTGCAAAAGTGATATTGAGGACATAAAAAGGCTCATGGAAAGAAACATAGATATGGTTGCGGATTCTGCAAACAATATGGCTGAGATACTCAGCAAAAAGGGATTTTCACGGAGGGTTTAAATTGTTCGGAGCATCCTTGGGAATCCTTGCCCAAGCTCTTGAGATATACAGAAAATCCATTGATATAGGTAACAGGAACATTATCAACGCCAACAATCCCGATTATGCGGAAGAGAGACCCCAAATAAAAAGCATATATCCCGGCGGGATAATACTTGATGATGTTACAAGGTTGCAAAATTTTTACTATTTCAAACTAAGAAATACAAAACTCTCCAGCGTAAACTACCTAAGGGAGAGAGTCAGTTACAACTCAAGGGTTGAAGACATTTTCCAGGAATTCATAGAAGGCTTGGGAGGTAGCGAATATATAAATAATTTTTACAACGGTTACCTTGAACTTATGAAAGATCCCACCAATGTGGGTTCACAGGAAAGCTTCTATAACAGGGCAAAGAGCCTTGCGGTATTTCTGCAGGAAAGAAAGGGAGATCTTGAAGAATTTAACGGTGACATTGATTACACAATGAGATCCTATGTAAGAAGGATCAACGAGCTTACTAAAAAATTAGCACAACTTAATAAAGATATAACGGTACAGTATGCAATGACCTATGCGAAGGGAAAGGATTATAAAAACCTGCTTGATGAGAGGGACAAGTATTTGCGGGAACTATCAGAACTCATAAACATTGAAATAAAAGAGGATGAACTCGGAAGGGTAAGGGTGGACACAAGCATGGGTTTTGTTCTCGTAGAGGACCAATTCAGCTGGACCCTGAGATACGAAGCAGGCAAAATATTCTGGCAGTCAAGGGACGGAAGTGAAGTCGTTTTGAACGACATAATAAAGGGAGGGAAGGTAAAGGGATTGCTTGACTTCAGGACGGATCTTGATAATTACAAGCAAAAGCTTGACAAGGTTGCCCAGTATCTCATATCAAGGGTTTTGATACCGGTTGAGAACGGTACCAATTGGTACTGGCTTCAATACACAAACAGCCCCACCGACCCTGTAGGTATATCGGGAAGTATGGTTTTTGATTACGGCGGCGGCCAGTTTACAATAAATTATAACGCCTCGGACAGCCTAACGGACATAGCCAATGCTATAAACTCCCATCCCTCAAACGGAGGCAGGTTCAACGCAAGTGTTGTAAATAACCCAGACGGCACCTTCTCCCTCCTTATTCAGACAACGGATCCTTCATACACGATAACCGATAGCAACAATGATATCTACAGGGCGGAGAAGGTTTTTAATGGAACATCCGCCAATGATATTGATGTTGATCCTCAATTAGAAACAAATCTCAACGATCTTGACTTCTCAAAAACAGATGAGTTTACAGATTTGGCAAGGGACTGGTGGCAGGGAACGGGAGACATGTACAGGGATCTTATAAACACTATAGCCTCAACCCAGAATGACTTGAAAAAAAGGGAAGAGATAGAATCCGCCCTCTTGTCTTCCATTGATACAAAACTGAAGGAGTATCAGGGTGTATCGGTTGACAAGGAATTCTTGGAAATGATGGAAATAAAGAGGGTTTACGAAGCTTCCGCAAAGATGGTAAAGGCTATTGATGAATTGCTTCAAACCACAATAAATATGGTGTGAGGTAAGATATGAAAGTACCTGACAGTATGATATTCGCAATCTTTAAGGAGCAGGATGCAAGGATAAGGGAGAGAGTATTGGATAAGGGTCTTGAAATATCAACGGGGAAAAAGTATATGAGGATATCGGAAGATGTGTGGGCAACATATAACATACTTAATCTGAAAGAAGATATTTCAAGATTGTCTCAACATTCAAAAAACAGGCTTTTCGCGGATATGAACATGTCCTTCGTTGACTCCGTTCTGGGAAATATTGAAGATATATTAAAAAGCCTTTATACAAAAGGCATTCAGGCAAAAAACGGCACCAACACACCCGATCAGCTTAAGGCTATAAGCGAATTTTTCTCCGATTCACTGAACCTTATACTTTCAAAAGCCAATGAGAAACTCGGCAACAATTATATATTCTCTGGGACAAAACTTGACACTGAACCCTTTGACGAAAATTTCAATTACAGAGGTTCAAACGAAAGCTTCAAGGTATGGATAGCGGAAAAACAACTGACCGATGTATTCATACCCGGTTCAGAAGTATTCAACATTAATTCCGTTATATCCTCCTCAACCTATTCAAGCTATCAGGATCCCCTCTCCTCCCTCGGATTTACAGGTTCGGGTACAATAACCATAACCTACAATGCAAACACATACAACATAAATTACACGGATGCGGATACCCTTGAGGATATAGTAAACAGGATAAATAACAATACAAACGGAGAGGTTAAGGCTTTTATCACAGAGAATGCGGACGGCACCTATTCAATAAGAATAACGGGAAATGATATAAAGGGAAGCCTTACCGTTACCGACAGCACGGGCGGTGCCTTTGGAAGCTTTGATCAGGAGAGTATATTTACAGTAATAAACAGGGTAAAAGAAAAGCTTAGTAACGGATACTATCCCGATGACAGCGACATATTCGTTATGCAGAGGTCTTATGACCATATAGCCCTTAAGAGGTCCGAGGTGGGTTCAAGGCTTGCCTCGGTCAGATCGGAGGAGACAGCCCAAACAAATAAGGACCTTTCCCTCAGAAAGCAAAAATCGGATATTGAAGATGCGGACCTTTCTGAAAGCATAACGGAATATACAAGATACAGATTGGCTTACGAAGCCCTTATGAGGATAATAAATGATCAAAAGGAAATGACAATCCTTAAGTATATCTGATCAAAGCTATACAAAATAAAAAAGGGGAGTATTATTATTACTTCCATGCCCTTTGAAGACTACGATGTAGCTGTAATAGGTGGGGGACATGCAGGTATTGAGGCAAGCCTTGCATCCGCCCGTATGGGTGCAAAAACCGTAATGTTTATACTGAAAAAGGATACCATAGGTCAGATGTCGTGCAATCCTGCAATAGGTGGTATAGCAAAGGGAATAGTCGTAAGGGAGATTGATGCCCTCGGAGGTGAAATGGGAAAGGCTATAGACAATACGGGAATACAGTTTAAGATGCTAAACAGGAGGAAAGGAAAAGCGGTATGGTCACCGAGGGCGCAGGCGGATAAAAAGAGATACAAGGAATATATGAGAAAGGTCTGTGAGAATCAGGAGAACCTTGAAATAAAAGAAGAGGAGGTTGTGGATATATTGGTTGAAAAGGGAAGGGTAATAGGGGTAAAAACAGCGGAGGGAAATGAGTACAGGGTAAAATCGGTGGTGGTTACAACGGGAACTTTTCTTAACGGTGTTATATATATAGGGCATAAGACTATGAAGGGAGGAAGGGCGGGAGAACCCCCGTCGGAAAACTTATCAAACTTCTATAAAAGGCATGGTTTCCCCTTAGTAAGATTTAAAACGGGAACCCCCGCAAGACTTGACAAACGAACCATTGACTTTTCTGGTCTTGAGATAGCCCCCGGCGACGATCCGCCCCCAAAGTTTTCCTTCTGGACAGATCCCGTAGGAACCTACTGGTTTGAAGAGGGTAAAGAACAGGTACCTTGCTGGATAACCTATACGACGGAAAAGACCCATAAGATAGTAAGGGAGAATCTGGATAAAACCGCCCTTTACGGGGGATTGATAAAAGGTATAGGACCGAGATACTGTCCGTCCATTGAAGACAAGATAGTAAGATTTCCCGATAAGGACAAACATCTCATTTTCCTTGAACCAGAAGGCACAGATGTAATAGAGATATATCCCAACGGTTTGTCCACATCCCTTCCGGAAGATATCCAAATAGAGATGTACAGATCTATTCCGGGTCTTGAAAGGGTTGAAATACTTAAACCCGCATACGCCATAGAGTACGATGTGGTACCTCCAACGGAGCTTTATCCCACCCTTGAGACGAAGAAGATAAGGGGACTCTTTCATGCGGGTAACTTTAACGGAACCACGGGTTACGAAGAAGCGGCGGGTCAAGGTATTTTGGCGGGAATAAATGCAGCATTGAGGGCTTTCGGTAAAGAACCCATATACCTTAGGAGGGATGAATCTTACATAGGTGTCATGATAGATGATCTTACAACAAAAGGTGTTACGGAACCTTACAGACTGTTCACCTCCCGATCTGAGTACAGGCTTTACATAAGACAAGACAATGCCTTATTAAGGCTTGCAAAGATAGGCAGGGAAGTGGGATTGCTTGATGAGGAAAAGCACAAGATGGTTGAAGAACTTAAAGGAGAAATAGAAAAGTGGTGCGAATTTTATAGGAAAGAAAGGCTCCAGGTAGCCATAGGGAGTGACATAAGGGGCTATACGGTAGCCCAACTGTTTACCGCAAACTACACTCTGGAAGATCTTAAGGGATACAACATAGCAACACCCGAACATCCCTTCGTAAGGGAAGAGGTGGAAATTATCCTGAAGTATGAACCCTATGTGGAAAGGGAAAGGAAGATTTATGAAAAGATAAAAAAGCTTGAGGATATAAGGATACCCGAGGATATTGATTATAAAAAGATTCCGGGACTGACCAAGGAAGCGGTTGAAAAACTTGAGAGGTTCAGACCCATAACGGTAGGGCAGGCTTCAAGGATAGACGGTATAACACCCGCCACCATAACAGCCCTTTTGGTTTACTTGGGCAAACTTGAATAACCGCCTCCCCCCGGCGTTTCTATACGCAATATGTCTCCCTTTCGTAGTTTTATATTTACCTTAGAGGGTAGAATATCTTCTTTGTCCCCCCTTATAAGCATATTCCTTCCCGTCATACCCGGTTCTCCGCCGAACAAACCGTAGGGAGGTATTCTCCTTCTCTCAGAAAGAATTGAAACCTCCGCATCGCACAGAAGTTCTATCTCCCTTACTATACCGTCACCGCCCTTGTACATACCCCTTCCTCCCGAATCCCTTCTTATGGAGTATTCCCTCACCCTTAAGGGGTACTCATGCTCTATAACCTCCACCGGTGTGTTCATAGTATTTGTCATGTGAGAATGTACCGCACTTTCACCGTCACCACCCGCAAAGGCTCCCATACCTCCCCCTATGGTCTCGTAATAGGTAAAGGGTTTTCCCTTCCTCTCATCAAAACCGCCTATTGCAACATTGTTCATTGTACCCTGACTCGCTGCAGGTATAACATCGGGCAGGGCGTGAGAAAGGGCACCGAGTAAAACATCCACTATCCTTTGAGATGTTTCAACATTGCCCCCCGCAACAGCCCTCGGAAAATTAGAGTCAACAACGGTTCCCCTCTTAGTTAAAACCTTTATAGGTCTGTAAACACCGCTGTTGCTTATAACACTATCCCCCATAAGGCATTGAAATACATAATAAACACAGGACAGGGTTATAGCCCTTACCGCATTAACAGAACCTTCCACCTCCCTGTCAGATTTGGAAAAATCTACAATAGCTTCGTCCCCTTTTACCTCTAATCTTACCCTTATTGCTATATCCTTTACAGAAACACCATCATCCTCCATAAAATCCTCAAAATAATATTCACCGTCAGGTATCCTTCTTATAACCTCCCTCATTAATCTTTCACCGTATTCAAGAAGTGCATCCGCATAAAATATAACCTTCTCTTTTCCTTCCCTTGCAATAATATCTTTAAGCCTCTCCGCACCCACCTTGTTGGTTACAATCTGAGCCATCAGATCCCCCTTCCTCTCCTCGGGAGTCCTTGTATTCCTTAAGAAGATCTCAAGCAAATCCTTATCCGGCACACCCTTTTTTACTATCCGAACAGGAGGTACTATAATACCTTCCTGAAAGATGGAAGTGGAAAGGGGCATAGAACCCGCACTCATTCCCCCCACATCCGAATGGTGCGCCCTGTTTGCTACATAAAACAACAACTCTCCATCATAATAAACGGGAGCTATAAGGGTAACATCGGGCAGGTGCGTACCCCCTCTGTAGGGATCATTAAGCATGAGCATGTCTCCCTCTTCAAGCCTTACTTCCCTTACTGCAATCTTAACCGACTCTGGCATAGAACCGAGATGAACGGGTATATGAGCAGCCTGAGCTATCATTTCACCCTTTTTGTTAAAAAGAGCGCAGGAAAAATCCTTCCTTTCCTTTATATTAGGAGAGAAAGAGGTTCTTTGTAAAACCGCCCCCATCTCCTCCGCAACCGATGAAAAGAGATTTTTGAATATTTCAAGATATATGGGATTTACCCGATTCAAACGGTTACCTCTTCCAAACTTACCACTTCCTCTGGATGGGCTATCCTTCCAAGTACCGCACTTGCCGCAACAACAGCGGGATTTGCAAGATAAGCCTCACTCTTAGGATGACCCATCCTTCCAGGAAAGTTCCTGTTTGATGTAGATATACACCTTTCACCTTCCGCAAGTACTCCCATGTGTCCACCCAAACAAGGACCGCAGGTTGATGTAGATACAACACAACCTGCCTCAAGGAATATATCTATAAGCCCCTCCTTTAAAGCCTTAACATAAACATCCTTTGAAGCTGGTATAACTATGCACCTTACATAAGGATGTACCCTTTTACCCTTCAATATCTTTGCAGCGATCCTAAGGTCCTCAAGCCTTCCGTTGGTACACGATCCTATAAATGCTTGATCTATGGTAACATCGGAAAGTTCATAAACGGAAACAACATTTGAGGGAAGATAAGGCTTTGCAACAAGGGGATCTATCTGCGAAGCATCCCATTCGTAAATTTCAACATATTCCGCATCCTCATCACTCTTGTAAACAGTAAATTCCCTGTCCGTACGCGCCTTCACATACTCTATTGTTTTCTCATCAGGAGCTATTATGCCGTTTTTTGCCCCTGCCTCTATAGCCATGTTTGCAATGGTAAGCCTCTGTTCTATGGAAAGGCTTCTTATAGTTTCACCTTCAAATTCCATAGCCCTATAAAGGGCTCCGTCCACACCTATCTGCCCTATGGTGTAAAGTATAAGGTCCTTACCGCTTACCCAAGGCTTCAGAGATCCGTAAAATATAAACTTCATGGATTCGGGTACCCTTAGCCATATCTCCCCCGTTGCCATCGCATAGGCTATATCCGTTGATCCCACACCCGTTGAAAAGGCTCCCAAACCTCCGTAAGTACATGTGTGTGAATCCGCACCTACCACAAGATCTCCGGGAACAACAAGTCCCCTTTCGGGAAGGAGTGTATGTTCTATACCTTCACCTTCCTCAAAGAAATGCTTTATCCCGTATTTTTTGGCAAAATCCCTTACGATCTTAGCCTGTTCCGCGGATTTTATATCCTTGGCTGGAACGAAATGGGAAAGTACAAGGGCTATCTTTTCTGGATCAAATACCTTATCTATACCGTATTTTTCCAACAGTTTTATGGCAAGAGGGGCGGTAACATCATTTGCCATGGCAAGATCAACTTTTGCATTAACGAGATCACCAGGGTGAACCTCCTTCTTACCAGAATGCTCAGCTATTATCTTCTCCGTTATGGTCATACCCATCAGCCCTTTACCTCCTTTTCCTCTTTCTCAGATTTTTCCCCTTTAAGGGAAGAAACATCCGCCCCCTCAGATTTACAAGCATTTCTAACCTTTACACCGTACAACCTCAGAACCTCTACAAACTCCTCGCAAGATATAGTCTCTTTTTCCAACAGTTTCTTAACAACAGCCTTTATAGGTTCTTTGTAAAGCTCTATAACATTCTTGGCATATTCGTATGCGGAGCTGAGAATTTTCTTGACTTCCTCATCAATCTCCTTTTGAAGCTCGGGGCTTGTGTCTATGCTTGTCGTTATACCCCCTATGAAGGGATTTGCCACCTTTTTAACAGCAATGGGTCCCACCTTGTCGCTCATACCCCACATAGCAACCATCCTGTAAGCAAGCTCCGTGGCCCTTTGGAGATCGTTCTCCGCACCCGTTGTTATCCCTTCCTTGCCGTAGAATATCTCCTCTGCAGCCCTTCCACCCATAAGGACGAGTATTCTGCCGTAGATATCCTTTTTGTCGTATATATGCTTGTCCTCTATGGGAAACTGCTGGGTAACACCCAACGCTCCGCCCCTCGGAATTATTGAAACCTTGTGAAGGGGATCAGAATTTGGAACCATCAATCCCATTATGGCATGTCCAGCCTCGTGATAGGCTATCTGCTCTTTTTCCCTGTCGGATATTGCCATACCCTTCCTCTCAAGACCCATCATAACCCTATCTATTGCTTCTTCTATCTCAGCCATACCTATCTTGTCCTTACCCTTCCTTGCAGCAAGCAAAGCTGCCTCATTAAGGATGTTTTCAAGATCCGCACCTGTAAATCCAGAGGTAGCCCTTGCCACAATCTCAAGATCAACATCATCCGCCAGTTTCTTATTCTTTGCATGAACCTTAAGAATCTCATACCTTCCCTTAACATCGGGCTTGGGTATGAATATCCTTCTATCAAACCTTCCGGGTCTCAGCAAGGCAGGGTCAAGGATATCCGGTCTGTTGGTAGCAGCAATTACTATAATACCCTCAGATGTGTCAAATCCATCCATCTCAACAAGAAGCTGGTTTAAGGTCTGCTCCCTTTCATCATTGCCACCGCCAAGATTTACCGCTCCCCTTGATCTTCCCACCGCATCAATCTCGTCTATGAATATTATGCAGGGGGCATTCTTCTTTGCGGTTTCAAAGAGATCCCTGACCCTCGCAGCACCTACTCCCACAAACATCTCCACAAAGTCAGAACCAGATGCGGAAATAAAGGGCACATGGGCTTCACCCGCTATAGCCCTTGCGAGCAATGTCTTACCCACACCCGGTTCACCGTAAAGCAGTACACCCTTAGGAGGTCTTCCGCCCACCTTATGGAATCTTGCAGGATCCTTAAGATAATCTATTATCTCTTTTACTTCTTCCTTTACCTCATCAATACCCGCCACATCCTTCAAAGTGATTTTGGGTTTATCATCCACATAAACCTTTGCCTTGCTTTTACCGAAGGTAAAAGCCCTTGTAGGACCTCCGCCCCCACTCATCTGCCTCATCATGGCAATCCATATACCTATGAAAAGCAGGATGGGAAGCCATGAAAGTAAAAGGCTGAACAACCAACCGTTACCCCCGTCAACGGGTTCCACATTAACACTTACACCCTTTTCAATCATTCTGTTTACAACATCATCTGAACCGACGGGTATGGCGGTTTCTATTCTCTGCCCTTCGGATGTAACCGCGGTTATCCTCTGGCCCTTTACGACAGCTTCCTTTATCTTTCCTTCCTCAACCATTTGAACGAATGTATTTAAAGGCGTCCTAAGAGCCTGCTGACTCCTCTGCTCAAAGAAATTAAAGGCAAATATCATAAGCCCTATAATCGCAAACCATATAAGTATGTTCCTTACAATATTCACGCCCTTTCCTTCCTTACCGGACCTCCCAAAAGTCCGGTGCCGGGCTATTTATATCCCGCCTTAATAAGAGGTATCCATGTACCCGGCAGGCGGCATTTGGATACCCCTTAAACAAATTATATCCCATGCGGGGAAATTCCCCTGATATATGTTATAAATTAAAAGAAATTATCAGCTTTTCAAGTAAAGTTTACCCCCCTTGCTTATAACCTCACGCCCTCCGCCTATATTAACCCTACCTCCCTTAAACAACAATCTCCTGACCTGTTCTATCTTTCTGAACTCCCTTAAACCGAGCCACCTTTTTATAACCCTTCTCTGAAGGGCAATATGTTCACCTCTCAACAGTTTACAATCTATATTTCCCTCCTCATCTCTAACCCTTTCAAGTAATTTCTCGGAAACAGCATCCATAAACTTGTTCTCTTCCGCAAGGATATCTCTGAATGCGAGAAGGGTATCCTCCACCGAAGGGTTTATCTCCTTAACAACAGGCATTATCCTGTGCCTTATTTTGTTCCTTACAAATTCAAAACTGTAGTTGGAAACATCTTCCACCCATTCAAGCCCTCTTTCAAGGGCAAATTTTCTTATTTCATCCTTTTTAACAAGGAACAGAGGTCTTATCACCCTCCCCTCCTTAGGCTCAAAACCCGTTATACCTTCAAGACCGCTACCCCTTATAAGCCATAAAAATATAGTTTCCGCAAGATCATTGAGATGATGACCAGTAGCAATAAGATCGTAGCCTTCCTTTCTGAGAATATCGTGGAAAAATTCATATCTCAGCCTGCGACCTGCTTCCTCCACGCTTAAACCTTCCTTTTCCGCAAATGCACGCGTATCCGCGGATGAGACAAAAATCCTTACACCTTCCCTTTCTGCAAATCGCTTGCAGAATTCCTCATCCCTGTCCGCATCTTCCCTCAGCTTATGATTTAAATGGGCGAGGGTAATTTCTTTAAAATTAAAGAAGTGTGAAAGCTCTTTAAGTACGGTATAAAGAACCACTGAATCAACACCCCCAGAAAAGGCTATTAGTATCCTTGAACGGGGAGGTATCAAGCAATATTTTCTTTGAAGATATACTACCTTTCTGAGTACACTCATTAACTCAATTTTATATTAGCATCATGGACAAGTTTGGCACGCTTATTGCTTAATAAACATAGAAGGAGGAAAACCATGAAGGTTTACATAGTGGGTGCAGGACCAGGAGATCCAGAGCTTATCACACTTAAAGCCTTGAAGGTACTAAGTGTTGCAGAAGTAATCATATATGATCGTTTAATAGACAGGGAGATACTAAAATATGCACCGCATTCATGTCAGCTCATATATGCTGGTAAGGAAAGGGGTAAGCACCATCTGTCCCAAGAGGAAATAAACAGGCTTATGTACGCTAAGGCAAGGGCGGGCTACAGGGTTGTAAGACTTAAAGGGGGAGATCCCCTTCTCTTCGGAAGGGGAGGGGAAGAGATACTATATCTTGTAAAGAGGGGAATTGAGGTGGAAGTAATCCCGGGTGTAAGCTCTATAAACGGTGTTTCCGCCTCCGCCTTTATACCGTTAACCCACAGGGATATGTCATCTTCCGTTGTAATCATAAGTGGTCATCCTCCTATAAAAAGGGAGGAAAAGATAGATTGGAAAAGCGTGGCAAAGATAGATACGGTGGTAATACTTATGGGCGCAGGAAGACGGCAGTACATAGCTAAAAAGCTCATAGAAGCTGGCAAGGATCCTTCAGAACCCGTAGCCTTTATAGAAAGGGGTACTACCGATTCGGAGAAAATAACTATAACAACTCTTCAGGAAGTTGCGGAGAATCCTCCCCATATTGAACCACCCGCCCTCTTTGTAGTAGGAAAGGTTGTAAGAATAAGGGAGGAAGTGTTAAATGCCTTACTTTCCCATGTTTGTAAATCTTGAAGGGAAAAAGGTTGTAGTAGTAGGAGGCGGGAAGGTTGCCTTAAGAAAGGTTGAGAGGCTTCTTGAATTCAATCCTGATATACACCTTATAGCTCCAAAGGTATGTAAGGAAATTGAACTTCTTGCCAAGAAGGGTAAGATTAAAATGTACAAAAGGCACTTCCGTCCTTCCGATATAAAAGACGCCTTTATGGTTATATGTGCAACCGACAAAAAGAAGGTAAATAAAAAAATATCAAATTTAGCAAGAAAAAAGAATATACCCTGCAATGTGGTTGACGATCCTTCCCTTTGCAGTTTTATCTTCCCCGCTGTAATAACAAAGGGTGATTTATCCATAGGCATATCAACATCGGGGAAGGCACCGTCACTCTCAAAAACATTAAAATCGGTTATAGAAAACGCCCTTCCCCAAGATATTGATATTACTCTTGGAAATATTGCAAAAAAAAGGTAAAATTTTAACTAAACAACCCTTACGGAGGACAAAATGACAGATTATGAAAAGTTACTTGCGGATGATTATCTTGAAATAGCGGATAGAAAGTTTAAATCAAGGCTCATAATAGGATCTGGAAAGTTTAAAAGTTTTCAAGAGAACAAGGAAGTTCTTGAGGCTTCCGGGGCGGAGATAATAACTGTTGCGGTAAGAAGGGTAAATATTACCGATCCCACTAAGGAAAATCTACTTGATTATATAGATCCGAAAAAGTACTTGATCCTTCCTAACACTGCGGGATGCTATACCGCTGAGGAAGCCATAAAAACCGCAATGCTTGCAAGGGAAGCAACGGGTATAAACTGGATAAAGCTTGAGGTAATAGGTGATCAAAAGACACTCCTTCCCGATATGGAACAGACCTTAAAGGCTGCGGAGATACTTGTTAAGGAAGGCTTTGTTGTGCTTCCTTACATATTTGATGATCCTGTTTATGCAAAAAAATTTGAGGATGTAGGTTGTGCTGCGGTAATGCCTCTCGCAGCACCCATAGGGTCGGGTCTCGGACTTCAGAATCCCTACAACATTATATTTATAAAGGAGGCTGTTTCCGTACCCGTTATAGTTGACGCTGGAATAGGCAGTGCTTCCGATATACCCCCCGTTATGGAACTGGGTGTTGATGCCATTCTGACAAATACAGCCCTGGCGGAGGCAAAGGATCCCATAAAGATGGCTGTAGCAATGAAACATGCAACTATTGCAGGAAGACTTGCCTACTTGGCCGGCAGGATGCCCAAGAGGACCTATGCGGTTCCCTCTTCCCCCCTTAAGGGCGTTCCCTACAAATCATGATAGATGTTGCGGTAGTAGGGGGCGGTATATCGGGTCTATCGGTCGCATACAGGTTAAAGGCGGAAGGTATAAAAGTAAAAGTATTTGAAAGGGAGGATCAACCGGGGGGTTCAGTAAGAACACTCAAGATAAAGGGCTACATTTGTGAACTGGGACCCCAAACCGTCCTTGCGGATAAAGAGGTAACAGAGTTTATAAAATCAACAGGCATTGAACCCGTATTTGCCTCGGAAGAGTCAAAGATAAGATACATATACAAAGGCGGCAAACTAATTCCCGTACCCCTAAGTCCCGTATCCTTTCTAACATCACCCCTACTGAGCCTAAAAGGTAAGCTGTGCGTACTTGCAGAACCCATAGCAAGGAAAAGGACAAAGGAAGAAGAAAGTGTGGCGGAATTTGTTAAAAGAAGATTCGGCGAAGAATTCCTTGAAAATATAGTAACTCCCTTTCTATCAGGCGTTTACGCTGGTGATCCGGAAAGGCTGTCAGTAAAGTATGCGGTAAGAAGGGTATATGAGCTTGAGGAGAAATTCGGCAGTGTCATAAAGGGCGCCATTAAGCTTAAAGCCCTCGGACCGAGGGGAAGGCTTATCTCCTTCCGAGAAGGCTTTTACCAGTTTATTGAACACCTATCACAAAACCTTGATATAGAATTGGGAAGCCCGGTATTGAATATTACAAAAAAGGAAGACAAATACATAATTACAACACCCAAGGATAAATACGAAGCAAAGATAGTAGTTCTGGCGGTTCCCTCATACAGTCTTGCGTATATATTGAGAAGTCTTTACCCGTCGGTAGCGGAAGAATTTGACAAGATAGAATATGCACCCCTTGTGGTTATAAATTTAGGAGTGGAGAAGGGTAACATACCACCCGGTTTTGGCTTTTTGATTCCGAGAAAGGAAGGTAAAAGAATACTCGGCGTTATATTCAGCTCCCATCTTTTCCTGGGAAGAAGTCCAGAAGATAAGGAGCTTTTAACCGTATATATAGGAGGTGCAACGGATCCAGAAGCGGTTGAGCTGGAAGAGGATGAACTTTTAAAAACGGTTAGGGAAGAATTAAGGGAAATACTTGGCATAGAGAATATAGATTTCCATCACATTAAGAAATGGAGAAAGGCAATACCCCAGTACAATTTGGGTCACGGAAGATACTACGAGCTTAGAGATGATATTGAGAACAACTTTAAGGGAATAATCATAACGGGCAACTTCTTAGACGGTGTTTCAATGGCTGACTGTATAAGAAATTCAAAGAGAATTGCAGAAAAGGTAAAGGCTTTACAGTAGCTTTAGTAATAGAGAGTTGTCTCAAACCGCCTACATCCGATTTATTCACAGATAAATAGGTAAAAGGTTACTTACTTTGACCAGTTTGCTTACTTGTAAATACAATCACAGCCAAAAGGAAAGCACCAAGGCTTAATCCGACAGCTATTAAAGTCCATTCATAACTCATTCCTTGCTACCTCGTTCCATTAATATAACCCCGAGTAACAAAAACAGCAACGCTACCAATAAGCCGATTAATACAGTTATTTTTTCAACTTTACCCTTCACTATAGGACTTACAACAACTGTTCCAGTGATAAGAAGAGATAAGTTGAAGGACAGCTTACCAAGTTCCCTGTATGTTTCCTTTGATAATTTCATTATGTTACACCTTCAAGCAGAAAAAAGGCTACTCCAAGCCTTGCCTGTTACAGAATTCCATAGCGTATTCGGGTGATATCTCCAATATTCTAAGCACGCATTCCTTTGCCCTTTCCAAAACAGCCCTAAGTAAAACTTCTTCCTCTGGGGAGAAAGGAGATAAGACATACTCAGTAACATCCTTCTTTTCCTTGGGTCTGCCTATACCTATACGAAGCCTGGGAAATTCTTCCGTTTTAATCTCCCTTATTATTGACTCCATTCCTCTGTGTCCTCCAGAGCTTCCCTTCAATCTCAAACGGGTAACACCCAAAGGCAGATCAAGATCGTCGTATATAACAAGCATCTCCGAAGGCTTTATATCGTATTCTTCTAAAAAATTAACGACAGCTAAACCGCTGTTGTTCATGTAGGTTTGGGGTTTTGCAAGTATAACAGATTTACCCATTACCTTTATCCTATAGACATGGGAAAGGCACTCTTCCTCCATCTTTGCGGATTTAAAGCCTTCAAGGATCTTATCAATGACCATAAACCCTACGTTGTGGCGTGTGTGTTTATACCTCTCCCCCGGATTACCAAGCCCCACAACAAGCTTTATCATTCAGCAGAAGGCTGTTCCTCCCCTGTGGTTTCTTCGGTAGGTATCTCTTCTTCAACTTCAAGCACAACAGCAACCGTTTCCTCAGGAGCATCAATTATCACACAGCCCTCAGGTGGAGTTATATCCCTTACATGTAATGAGTCTCCCAACCCCAAACCGCTTACATCAACAGTAATCTTCTCAGGAATATTCTGGGGCTGTGCCTTTATGGTAAGGGTATGCATTACAGCTTCAAAGGTACCACCTTCCGTAACACCCACCGGTGTCCCCACAAATTCTATGGGAACTTCAACCTCAAGCTCCTTAACATTACTTATATCGTAAAGATCCACATGGATGGGATTGTCTCCCAACCAACCGTACTGTACTTCCTTAAGTATGCAAACCCTCTTTTTCCCTTCTGTTTCAACTTCCAACAGATAGGCTCCACCCTCCAAAAGCAACTTTTCAAGATCCCTCGCCCTTATATATGCATGGTAGTTTTCCACATCCTTACCGTAGATCTCCGCAGGTATAAAACCTTCTCTTCTCTTCCTTTTGAGTTCAGATTTACTGCCTACTTTACGGGGGAACACTTCCAAACTTACCTTCTTCATGGGGTGATTATTATAACATGATTGCCTTAGCAAGAATATATTTGTAACTCAGATTGAGCATTACATAGCCGGAGAATATTCCTATAAAGAGAATGAGGTAAAGAATGGTAAGTTGATAAACAACGGAGGTAAAAGGGTCCGCCCCCGCCATAAGCATCCCTACGGTTATACCGGGAATGTGAACTATACCTGCGGATTGGAGCATATTAATCTTCGGTATAAGGGCTGTTTTGAGGCTCTCCCTCATGGCGGAAGCCATAGCTGTCCTAAGATCCGCACCGAGGGCTACTTTTCCCTCTATCTCAGAAATTCTGTTTCTTGCCTCGCCAACAAATCTGTCAACCGCTATGGTTATAGAATTCAAAGCATTCCCGAGTATAAGACCTCCTACCGGAATAACATGGAAAGGGCTAACCTTTATAATTCCTATATATATAAGAACAAGCAAAGGTAAAAAAGTTGTTACAAGCAGGGAAAAAAAGCTTATCCTGAACCTGTGTTCAATATCTATTCTTGAAGTAGCTATAAGGGAAGCAACAAGGGTCATAATAAAAAGGATAAACATAAGACCGTAAAGGGAAGACACATCAAATATATACTTAAAAAGGAAACCGAGAAGGAGAAGCTGTATAGAAACCCTTAAAGAGCTTAGGAATATCTCCCTCTCCTTATCAAGACCCATAAGGTGAGATATCAGGAGAGAGGCACCCACAAGTATGCATCCCGCTATAATATGATCTACATACATGCTGATATATACCATAAAGCCCTTAGTATCCTAAGGTATATATTACCTACATGGAAATACAGGAAATATTGGAAATTTCTAAAGATATCACGGAAAAGTGTATAAAATGCGGACTGTGTAAATCCGTATGTCCCACCTATCCTTACATTATGGAAGAGTCCGGTTATGCCCGTGGAAGGCTAACACTTGCGGAAATGGTAATAAAAGGAGAAATGTCCGTTAACAGAGAGATTGCGGAAAAGTGGAATCAATGTGCCATGTGCAGAAGATGTGAATGGATATGCCCCAACGATGTTGAATACAAAAAGATATTGGTTCACGCGAAGAAACTCCAAGAAGAGAATCTCGGAAAGGATTATATAAAGGAGATGGGATTAAAGGCTCTTAACTTTCTCCAGTCTTCCGTAGGCAGGAAGGTGGTGAAGGTTGCAGGCAGGATCGGAAATTTAACGGGAGAGGGAGAGATAAAAGTAAGGTTACCTGGCAGGGTAAAGTTTGTACCCAAACCAACCGCCAAACCCTTTGAGATAAGGGGGAAAGAGTTCAAAAGCGAAAAGGAAAAGGGAAGGCTTTTATTCTTTACAGGATGCATGATTGATGTCTTTTACGGAGAAACGGGTAAAAGCGTTATAAAGCTTATGAACAAAATAGGCTACACAGTTATTGTTCCCGAAGATATAAAATGTTGCGGTGCTCCCCACCTTTACTCTGGCAACGAGTCAGCCTTTGAAACCCTTAAAAATCATAATATTAAAGAGTTCGGCAAATATACATTTGATGCAATAGTTGTTGCATGTCCCACCTGCGGAGGTGCCCTCCAGGAAGATTACGGCATAGATGCGAATGTATATGACTTTGCTGAATTGTTCGCTAAGGAAAACATATACCTTAAAGGCGAAGGAGAAAGGGTTACATATCATGTACCCTGTCATTCCTACTCCGCCATGAAGGTGGATGAGGATGTGTTTTACGGAAGCATTCAAAAGGTAAAAGGTGATGAGCTTATAAAGGCAGAAAAGGCTAAATCCTGTTGTGGATTTGCTGGTCTGTTTTCCGTCAAAAACCCGAAATTGTCCGAA
>JALWBR010000046.1 GCA_027037055.1 Aquificales bacterium
TTTAAGTGCCTTTATAACTTGCTGGGCTACTATTACCGCAACATTCTCCTGAGATTCATAAGTGTTTGCGCCTATGTGTGGACTTAGGGATACATTTGGAAACCTTGAAAGTTTATCTATCAACTCCCTCGGGGGAGGTTCCTGGGAGTAAACATCTATGCCCGCCCCCCTTACCTTACCGCTTTCAAGGGCTTTTATCAACGCCTCTTCATTTACTATACCCCCCCTTGCACAGTTGACTATATATACCCCGTCCTTCATAATTTCAAACTCTTTCTCCGATATCATATTTTTTGTTTCGTGGGTCAAAGGTGCATGAATCGTAAGTATGTCAATCTCCTTAAGCATATCATGTAGATTTTCTACAAGTTTTACCCCGAGCTTATCCGCCTTAGCCCTCGGTATATAGGGATCGTAGGCAAGTACTTTCATACCGAAGGCTTTAGCCCTTATTGCCACTTGGGATCCTATATTTCCCAATCCTATGATACCAAGGGTTTTACCGTACAACTCTGTACCCATGAATTTTTTTCTTTCCCATTTACCTTCCTTAACGGACATGTGGGCTTCGTGTGAGTTTCTTAAAATACTAAGCATGTGACACAGGGTAAGCTCTGTTGCTCCAATTGTGTTTGCGCCAGGTGTGTTTATAACCAAAATACCCTTTCGTGAAGCTTCCTCAATATCAATATTATCAACACCGACGCCCGCCCTTCCTATAACCTTTAATCTTTCCGCCCTGCTCAGAAGCTCTTTATTAACGGGTGTCCTGCTTCTTGTTATAATGGCATCAAACTCGTGGACTATTTCAAGAAGTTCATCAAAGGGTATATCAGGTTCATTGTAGAGATCAATGCTGTCTTCAGATTGTAATAATTCTATACCTTTTTGTGAGATGGGGTCAGTAACCAGTACTTTAAACAATTTCCGACCTCCTCAAAGGTTTATTATTATAACAGGAGAAATGAAGATCCTGAGGGCTTCGGTTGCCTTTTCATTCGCAACAGCCTTAAGTAGAATAGCGGGGTATATAAGGGATGCGGTTATAGCTTACTTTTTTGGTTCATCCTACATCTCCGATGCCTTCTTTATAGCCTTCAGATTACCGAATACCCTCAGAAGGCTTGTGGGGGAAGGTGGATTTAATGCGGTCTTTGTACCTTTATATGCGGAAGCTATAAGGGAAGGCAGGGAAAGGGATTTTTTGCCCCGCGTTTTCTCTTTTTACATGATTGTGATTTTTGTTCTAACCTTTTTGGGTATAGGCCTTTCCGATTACATAGTCTATATCTTGGCACCTGGCATAAGGAATACAGAAACCTATGACTTGGCGGTTTATATGGCAAGATGGATATTCTTGTACCTGCCTTTTATAGGTTTGTCCAGCTACTTCATGGGGCTTTTGAATACAAGGAAAAATTTTTTTATACCCGCCTTTTCACAAGCTGTATTCAACTTTACCTTCCTTACCGTTTTGCTCCTTTCCGCGGGAGCGATCGGCTATCATGCCCTCGTAGTCGGCGTTCTGCTTGGGGGAGTATTCCAAACCCTTATTTACTTTCCGAGAGTTTATTCTCTTAAGGCTATTGTAAGACCAGTTTTATATTTCGGCGAGGAGGTAAGAACCCTCCTTAAAAGGTTGATACCGTCATTCATAGGCTTTGGTATAACTCAAGTATCCTTTTTTGTTGATACTTTTTTAGCTTCCTTTTTGGGAACGGGCAGTGTCTCTTATATTTATTATGCAAACCGGATATTTCAACTTCCCTTAGGGATGTTTTCTGTGGGTATGGCAAACTCTCTGCTTTCCTTTATAGCTTCGGAAGGTAAGGAAAGGGAGCATCTTAATCTGATAGTTCGTCTTTTGTTTATACTAATAGTACCATCAAGTACTGGGCTTATTGTTCTTTCCCTTCCTATAACGGAAGTTCTTTATAAAAGGGGGAGTTTTTCCTTTTCCGATGCGGTGGTCACCTCGGGCATTTTATCAATTTACAGTCTGAGCCTGATATTCTTTTCCCTTCAAAAGATACTTTCTTCCACCTTTTATGCTAAGGGGGATACTAAGACGCCCACCAAGGTAACCGCTTTTTATGTCCTGTTTGAATCAAGCCTTTCTTACATATTTGCCTTTGTTCTTGACCTCGGTATTTACGGCCTTTCCTTAGGAACCTTATCAGCCTCCATCATAGCCTTTATTTATATTTACAGGCTTTCCGGTTACTCCTTTGACAAGCTATCAAGGGCTACCTTTTTAAAGTCAATACTCTCATCTTTAATAATGGCACTGTTTATAAAGACTACTGCGATTTACTTGAGCATGTCTTCCCTTCTTCAGGTTACTCTCCTAATACCCTCAGGTGCACTTGTTTATTTTATTTGTCTTATTTTGTTAAAGGAAGATCTTATCCTTAATGTATTAAGAAGGATGGTAAAATAACTAAATTCAAAAATGGAGATAAGAAAGAAATTTGAAAGCCTGAAAGAGAATTCGGAAAAGGCTCTCGTAGCTTACTTTATGGTTGGCTATCCTGATGTCTATACCTCTTTAAAGATTCTTGAAGGTATAGGGGAAGGCGGTGCGGATATTATAGAAATAGGTATGCCCTTCTCTGATCCCGTTGCAGACGGTCCCACAATCCAAATTGCCCACGAGGTCGCCCTTGAAAGGGGAGTAAGATTCAAAGATGTCTTATATGTATCGGAGAAGATTAAGGGAAGATTTCCCCATATTCCACTAATCCTTATGACATACTACAACCCGATTTTCAGAATAGGGCTTGGGGATTTTTGCAGGAAAAGTAAAGATGCGGGTATCAGCGGTTTAATAGTACCCGATTTACCGCCTGAGGAAGCGGACGAACTAAAAGAGGCAACCTCATCGGAAGGTCTATCCCTCATAATGCTTGCATCACCTACAAGCCATCATGAAAGGTTGAAGAAGATATGCGATAAGACGGATGATATGACCTATCTGGTATCCGTTACAGGGACAACAGGGGCAAGGGATGAACTTCCTTTGGAAAGGATAAGAAGGAAGGTTGAAGAATACAGAACTATCTGCACAAAACCGATAGTTGTAGGCTTTGGGATATCAAACAGAACCCATGTGAGACAGATATGTGAATTTGCGGACGGTGTTGTAGTCGGTAGTTTACTTATAAAGCTTGCGGACAAAGGTGAAGATGCGGTAAGTAATATGGTAAGAGATCTGAAAGAAGGAACAAGGTCCTAAGCACAATTTTTCTTTTTCAGATAATCTTCTACCTTGTATTGATTGTAGGCACCTTCAATTACGTAGTCAATCACACACACCATCGTGCGTGGTTCAAGATATCCCGGTATTCTTAGGACTATTTCGCCCTTTTTGTTGAAGAATATGAGATAAGGGAAAGAAAGGGCATTAAGAGTTTGGGCAAGCTCCTTCTCGGGAAGGACCATCTCCTTCCCCGTTATATTGGTCTTAACGGGTGTTAAGTTTTCATAGGTTATCTTAAACACATCTATATTTTTAAGGGCTTTCTTTAAATTTTCATCCTCTTTCATATCCTTGTCCATCTGTTTACAGTAAATACAGCTTTTACTTTCAACTATGAGAAGGGCATACTCCTTTTGAGGTATAAGTATCTTTGCTTCTTGCTCAATATTTTGAACTTCGTTTTTTGATGTATCACCACCGCATCCGACGATCAATAGCGCTAATGTAAAGACAGTTAACAGAACTGCCCTCATCATTTCATTTCCTCTATGGATAATTTAATACGCTCTATTCCCCTTTCAATATGTTCTACATCAAGTGCAAAGGACATTCTGAGATATCCTTCCATCCCAAAGGCGGATCCGGGCACCACCGCTACAAGGGCTTTTTCTAACAGATACTCCGAGAATTTTACATCTCCGCCCGCCCTTTCGGTGTAAGGGGTAAAGTCGGGAAATATAAAGAAGGTAGCTTCGGGCTTTATAACCTTTACACCTTCTATACTCCTTAACCCTTCAACTATAGTATCCCTTCTCTTTCTGAACAGATTTTTAACACTTTCTATGAATCTTTTGGATTCAGGGTTTTTAAGAGCTTCAAGGGCACCGTACTGGGCGAAGGTTGTTGTATTTGAAACAAACTGGCTGTTTAGTCCGCTCAATATCTTTGCATAGTTTTCGGGGCATGCCACATAACCCACGCGCCAACCTGTCATGGAAAAGGTCTTTGAAAAGGAATTAACCGTAAAGGTTATCTTCTTTATATCTTCGGAGAAAGAAGCTATGCTTTTGAAGGGAAGATTTTCATAGATAAGGTGCTCATAGCATTCATCTGATATTATGAGTATATTCCTCTCAAGACATAGCTCTGCTATTTTTTTCAGCTCATCTGGATCAAATACCATACCCGTCGGATTTGCAGGTGAATTTATAACTATAAGCTTAGTTCTTGTTGTTATATTTTTCTTAACATCCTCGTAAGTTAGTTTAAACTCTCTGCTCGGTGAAAGCTTTATATAAACTGGTCTTCCCCCGCAGAGTTTTATCTGATCTTCATAGGTTACCCAGTAGGGTGTGGGCAGTAAAACCTCATCTCCTTCATCAAGGAGTGTATAGAATATAAGATAGAGTGCAAGTTTAGCCCCTACCGTTACAACAATTTCGGAAGGTTTGTATTCAATATTATTTTCCCTTTTAAGCTTTTCCGCTATAGCTTCCCTAAGCTCGGGTATTCCCGCAGAAGGCGGATACTTTGTTTTTCCTTCCCTTATGGCTTTTATACACGCTTCCTTTATAAAATCCGGCGTATCTATATCAGGCTCTCCTGCTCCGAAGCCTATAACATCAATACCCTTTTTTATGAGCTCCCTTACTTTTGAAGTAAGGGCTATGGTGGGAGAAGGTTTAAGAACTCCTATTCTTCGTGATAACATTGGAGTTAAGTATTATATCAAAACTATGATAAAAGCTATAAAAATTTATAAAAATTATGTTATCTTTGTGGAAGTATGACTTTGTTCCTTCCTAAGGTTTATCTGGGTGTTGAGTGGCTGGGCGATATCCTGCTGGACAATTTAGAAAAATCAAAGAATGTGGGTGCAGTTGTTACCTTCACTGGGGTGGTAAGGTCAGCCCCAGAAGACGGTGATGTGGTCTTCATAGAATATGAGGCTTACCCGGAGATGGCAATAAAGGAAATGGAGAGGTTAAGAGAGGAAGTATTAAAAAAATTCCCAGTTGAAGACATATATGTGCACCACAGGATAGGAAGGGTAGAGGTGGGAGAACCTTCCTTCCTTGTTGTTACAGTGGGAAGGCACAGAAAGGAGACCTTTGAAGCATGTATCTATGCGGTGGATAGCTTTAAGGAAAGAGTCCCTATATGGAAAAAGGAGTTTATAAAGGAAGGAGAATCAAGATGGGTTCGGAACAGATAAATTATTTAAGGATTTCCGTTACTGACAGGTGTAACCTCAGATGTTCTTATTGCAGACCCGATAATATCCATTTTTTGCCTTACGATCATTTTTTAAGGTATGAGGAAATAAGGGATATAGTTGAGGTTTTTGCGGAATACGGTTTGAAGAAGGTCAGAATAACGGGAGGGGAGCCATTACTTAGAAGGGATATACATGTACTCGTGGGTATGATTTCGGAGATTGAGGGTATAAAGGATATTTCAATGACTACAAACGGCATACTTATACCTAAATATGGAAAGCTTTTAAAAGAAAGGGGTTTAAAGAGGTTGAACATAAGCCTTGATTCTTTAAGGGAAGAAAGGTTTCGTAAACTTACGGGTGGTCATTTGAAGGATGTTCTGAGGGGTATAGATGAAGCGAAGAGGCTTGGGTTTGACCCTATAAAGATAAATGTTGTGCTTATAAAGGACTTTAATGAAGATGAGGTGGAAGATTTCATCCTCTTCGGAAAAAAGTGGGATCTGCACATAAGATTCATTGAGCTTATGCCTGTCGGATTTTTGGAATTTTTTGACCACTCAAAGGTTGTTCATCTTTCTGAAATAAAAAGGAGGATAGAAGAGAAGTTCGGCAAGTTAAAGCCCGTGTCCCTTATTTCAAGCGGTGCATCAAGGGATTATCTGATTGAGTCTCTCAGTGTACATGTGGGTTTCATATCACCCATGTCTTTACCCTTTTGTGAAGGTTGTAAAAAGTTGAGATTGACTTCCGATGGAAGGCTTAAGTTTTGCTTGAGGGGTAGTGATGAGATAAACATAAAGGATATTTTAAGGAAAAGGGGTAAGGAGGGCTTGAGGAATGAGATGGAGAACATACTGGAAATGAAGAGGGCTTCAAATATAAAAGTAGCGGAAAAGGGATTTATCTTTGAAGAGACTGGAAAATCAATGATTTCTATCGGCGGTTAATAAGATCTAAAAGGAAATCTATAGCCTTTTCCTTCTCAATATCGTATGTTTTACCTGTATGCCTTTCCCTTATCTCAACCTTTCCCTCTTTTACTTTCTTACCTACTATTATCCAAAAGGGGAAACCTGCAAGTTCCGCATCCGCAAATTTAAAACCAGGGCTTTTTTCCCTGTCATCATATATAACATCCAGTCCCTTCTCCAGTGCTTCTCTGTATAGTGTTTCCGCAAACTCTTTTTGCAATGGATCTGATTCATTAAGAAGTATTATGTCAACCTCAAAGGGTGCAACAGAAAGGGGCCACTTTATACCCTTATCATCATGATACTGTTCAACTATGGCTGGTATTATTCTTGAGATACCTATGCCATAACATCCCATTACTACGGGCTTTTCCGTACCGTCTCTGTCGGTAAAGAAGGCTTTCATGGGTTCCGAGTATCTTGTACCAAGCAGAAATATATGTCCCAGCTCAAGACCCCTTTTTATCTCCAAAGGAGATCCGCATTTGGGACAAGGGTCTCCTTCCTTTATTTCAGACAGGTCATAAAACTCTCCGTATTCAAAGTCCCTGCCGGGATTAACATTTATGTAGTGATAATCGGGTTCATTTAGTGCGCAAACCAAATTCTTTTTACCCTTAAGGGAGATATCCCATAAAGTTCTTATATTATCAGGAAGATTAAATATGCCTACAAATCCTTTTTTTGTACCAAGTATTTTATCAATTTCCTCATCGGTTGCCATCCTGAACTCATCCGTACCCAAAACCGCTTCAAGTTTGTTTTCATCAACTTCCCTGTCCCCCCTGAGCAAAACGATGAATGGTTTGCTTTCTTTATCAATAAAAAGTATTGCCTTCATTATCTTATGAGGTGGTACCTTTAAAAATTCGGAGAGTTTTTCTATTGTGTCCGTTCCGGGTGTTTTTACCTTCTCCAAAGCCTTCTCTTCCTCTCTTTCTTCTTCCCCTTCCGTCAGAGGTATTATCTCCGCATTCGCGCAGTATTTACACCCTTTACAGTATCCCACCTTCGCCTCTCCGTATTCGGTTAGAGCTATGAATTCATGGGACATCTTACCCCCTATGGTTCCCACACTTGCTTCCGCAGGCAGGACCTCAATACCCAATCTTTTAAAGATCCTCTCGTACACTTCCTTCATCAGGAGATAAGACTTCTTAGCTTCTTCTTCAGAAACATCAAAGGAATAGGCATCTTTCATAATAAATTCCCTTCCCCTTATAAGACCGAACCTCGGTCTTTTTTCATCCCTGAACTTTACCTGTATCTGATAAAGTATGAGTGGAAGCTGTTTATAGGAAGAAATCTCTTTTCTTATCAAGTCCGTTATCTCCTCTTCGTGGGTGGGACCCAAACAGTATTCACGACCGTTTCTGTCTTTTAATCTGAAAAGTTCATTTCCGTAAGCTTCCCATCTTCCAGTCTCTTTCCACAGTTCCGCAGGGTTGAGGACTGTTAACAACAGCTCCTGAGCCCCCGCCCTATCCATCTCTTCCCTTACTACTTTCTCCACCTTTTTAAGGACTTTATAACCTGCGGGCAGTAATTCATACACACCAGCGGAAACCTGTTTTATGAATCCCGCCCTTAAAAGCAGTTTGTGGGAGGGTGCTTCCGCTTCAGAAGGATCTTCTTTGAGGGTGTATAAAAAGTATTTGCTCCATCTCATGGTTGATAGAATATGATAAAGGAATCCTGACCGATTTTGTTATAAAATTCTTAAAAGCTGATGGCTATAAAAAAAATAAGTTCGGAAGAGCTTATCCTCAGGTTCCCCTTCGGTGTATCAACCGAAGAAGTGGAGGGTAAAGCCGTTTTTTTCGGACAAGATAGGGCGGAAAGGGCTATGGAAATAGCCCTTAGCGTAAAAGGGGAAGGGTACAACATATATGTTGCTGGTCCTGAGGGTCTCGGTAGGACAACTTTTACCCTAATGAAACTTGAAGAGAAGGCAGGATCAAAACCACCGCCCGAGGATATATGTTATTACCACAACTTTGATGATCCGGTCAGACCCAAGCTTCTTATATTACCTCCTGGGGAAGGCAGAAAGCTTTCGGAAAGGATAGACGGGATAATTGAAGATCTTAAAGAGAATGCGGTTAAGTTTTATGAAACAAAGGAATTTTACGAAAGGAGGGAGCATATACTTAAGAGTGCGGAGGAGAAAAGGAGACAACTACTTGAAAAGCTCAGTGCGGAAGCCTCAAAAAGGGGACTCGGTATAGTTGTTACACCATCGGGAATAAAGATACTTCCCGTTTTAAACGGAAGGATGGCTTCCGAAGGGGAAATTATGGCAAATCCAGCCCTCAAGGCGGACTACGAAAGGAGGCTTGAGGAGTTCCAGGACCAGTACAGGGAATTTTTAAGACAGCTTAGGCATATTGAATACAGCGTAGCGGAGGCTATGAAGAATCTCAGGAAAGAGACAGCCAAATACATGATAGATGCTTTGTTTTTTGATCTTGAAGAAGAATATGCGGGGCATCCCGAGATTATTAAATACCTCGGATATATAAAAGAGAACATGATAAAGAATGTTGGATTTTTTATAGAGTGGAAAGCGGTGGAGGAGAATATACCCGTAAGAAGGATAGTTGAAAATAATATTGAGCTTTTCAGACTTAATGTTGTGGTGGACAACAGCGGTATAAATCATGCCCCGGTTATTTATGAAGAAGTCCCCACCTTTTCCAACCTTTTCGGCAGGGTTAACTATAAATGGGAGATGGGTGTGCTTTATGCGGATCACAACAGCATAAGTGCAGGCAGTATGCACAGGGCGAGAGGGGGATACCTTGTTTTAAAGGCGGAGGATGTTCTCAAGAATCCCTTGCTGTGGGACGGTATAAAGAGGACAATACTTAATAAAAAGATATATATGGAGGATTATCCCCTTAGGGAAATATTTTCCATATACACGGGTATAAGACCAGAACCCGTTCCCGCTGATATAAAGGTAGTCTTAATAGGAAGTTCTTATCTTTTCCGCTTGTTATCCATATACGATACAGAATTTATAAGGCTTTTTAAAGTGAAAGCGGAGTTTGATCCCGTGGTTAGAATAGGTGAGAAGGTGAAGGAGGAATTCCCTTCCTTTGTAAAGGGGATAATGATAAAGGAAGGTATTAAGAAGGAAGTTTCTCCCGACGGACTTGAAGAGCTTTTCAAATATGCGGTTTCCCTTTCTGGAAGCAGAAACAGATTAAATGTTATTTCAGGATACATAACCGATGTACTGAGGGAGGCGGAGATATTTGCGGAAGACGGATATATAAAAGGTGAGGATATAAAAAGGGTCATAAGGGAGAGAAGATACAGATCAAATCTTATTGAAGAAAAGATGCTTGAGCTTATTGAGGAAGGGAAGATTATAGTTGAGGTGGACGGAAGGCGTGCGGGACAGATAAACGGTATAAGTGTTTACGACCTCGGAGATATATCCTTCGGTAAACCTACAAGGATAACCGCAAATGTTTATGCGGGTGAAAAGGGTATAGTTGATATTGAAAGGGAGGTTGACCTCAGCGGACCCATTCACAGCAAGGGTGTACTTATACTTTCGGGATACATAGGAGAAAAGTACGGCAGAAACATACCCTTGTCCCTTTCAGCAAGTATAACCTTTGAACAGTCTTATGATGAGGTTGAGGGTGATAGTGCTTCGGTTGCAGAGCTTGTAGCCATTTTATCCGCCATAGGAAATATAAGCCTTTATCAGGGAATAGGTGTTACGGGATCCGTTGATCAAAAAGGAAATGTTCAGCCCGTGGGGGGTATTAAGGAGAAGGTGGAAGGATTTTTTAAGGCGTGTAAGATAAAGGGACTAACAGGTAAACAGGGTGTTGTTCTTCCCAGAAGGAATTACGACAATCTTATCCTTGATGATGAGGTAATTGAAGCAGTGAAAAGGGGCGATTTCCACATATACTGCGTTGATACGGTTGATGATGTTATTGAGATACTATCGGGAATGAAGGCGGATGCCTTCCATAAAAGGGTAGCGAGGGCTTTGAGGGAATTGTCCGCAACCGTTCACAAGAAAAAACCAATAAAATAGTAAAGCATGGTTTGTGTGAGATTTGCACCGAGTCCTACAGGCTATCTTCATTTGGGTAATGCAAGGGTAGCAATCTTCAATTATCTTTTTGCAAGACACAACGGAGGCAAACTTATACTAAGGATAGAGGATACGGACAGGGAGAGGTCAACGAAGGAGTTTGAAGAATCCATAATTGAAGATCTCCAGTGGCTCGGTATAGATTGGGATGAGTTTTACAGGCAATCGGAAAGGTTTGATATATACAGGGAGTATGCGGAAAGGCTTCTGAGGGAAGGAAAGGCTTATGAATGCTTTTGTACTCCAGAAGACCTTGAAAGAGAAAGGGAAGAGGCGGAAAAGAAGGGAATACCTTACAGATATTCGGGAAGGTGCAGGGACTTAAGTAATGAGGAAAGAAGAAGGCTAAGAGAGAGGGGTGTACCTTACACAGTAAGGTTGAGGGTTCCACCCAACAGGGATGTGAGTTTTAAGGATAGGTTGAGAGGATTTGTTTCTATTAACACGGATGATTTCGGTGACTTTATCATAGTAAGAAGTGACGGAAGCCCCACCTATAACTTTGTTGTTGTAATTGATGATGCACTTATGGGTGTAACCCATATTATAAGGGGTGAGGATCACCTTTCCAATACACCCAAGCAGATACTTATTTACGAAGCCCTGGGCTTTAGTCTTCCCGAATTTATACACCTGCCGGTTATACTGGGAGAAGACAGAAGCAAGCTATCTAAGAGACACGGTGCGGTATCCGTAAGAAACTACAGGGAGGAAGGTTATGTACCCGAAGCCCTGTTTAATTATCTTGCAACCCTAGGATGGAACCCTTCTGAGGAAAGGGAGATATTCACCAAGGAAGAGCTTATAAGAATGTTTAACATAGACGATATAAGCAAGGCGCCCGCCGTGTTCAACAGGGAAAAATTGAAATGGATGAGCGGTATATACATAAGGGAGGTTTTGGATACTGATACACTCTACAGATATGCCCTTCCCTTCATAAGGAATGCGGGATTTGATCTTACCGATGAGGATTATGTTAAAAAGGTTCTTGAAAAGACAAGGGACTCCTTTGATACTTTTACGGAGATGACGGAAAGGTTAAAGCCCCTTCTTAAGAGGGAAATAGACATGTCAGAGGAGGCGTTAAATCTTCTTCGCACGGAAGAAAGCAGGATGGTTATAGAAACATTTATTGAAAAGATGAAAGAGGGTATAAACAGTCAGGAAGTAAAGAGGATAGCGAAGGAAATTCAAAAAGAAAAGGGTATAAAGCCAAAAATTATATGGCAAACCTTAAGGGCTTGCATTACAGGTGAGCTTGAGGGTGTTGGAGTTGACATCATAGCGGACCTTTTACCACCGGAAATATGGAAGGAAAGGCTTCAGAAGGGACTGCTGTATGTATCTTCATCAAAATAAAATAAACCGCAGATATCGGATTTAGCGGTAATACCCTTATACCCGTTAATTATTAAGGAAAAATCTATTGTGTAAGGATACTTCTTCAAGTTTCTTATAATCCTTCTCGTTCTTTTATTGTCCGATGCATCCTCTTCCTTTACACCTTCCGAATTCAGTATAACCAACATGAATTCCCTGAGATTACCGCGTATGTCAAGAGGAAAGTGAACGGGTTTAATAACGAATGCGATAGGATCTTCCCTAAGGGCTACCAAAATATTTTTAACCTCTTTTCTGTATTTTGCACACAACAGGCTGAATATATTTGCTGTTGTTTGAAATGCACCTACAACCTTGTCCGAATTATCAAGGTAACTCAAACTGCCTTTAATAGCGTAATAGTTAACAATTGATGTATGTAAATAAGTCCTTATGGAGGGATAGAAATATTCGTCATAATCAGTAATGCCTGATACAAAAGCACGCCTTGATAAAAGACCCCTTTTCAACTGATTCAGCAACTCACCCTTTGCCCTTTCTTTACTGAAAGCTTTCGGATCTGTTATATAGACAATAAGGTACGGTGTTTCAATAACAACCTTTTTTATATCCATACCACAACTTTTTGCAAAGGTATAAGCCTCTTCAAGTGTGTTAAGCCCTTTAAAAACAACAACCGCATCTATTTTCAGAAGTGTAAGGAAAATGACTATACATATAACAAGAAGTGTTATGAAAAGGTTTTTCAATTTAATTTCTTATGGAGCGGGCGACGGGACTCGAACCCGCGACCTGCTGCATGGCAAGCAGCCGCTCCACCACTGAGCTACGCCCGCTTATAATATATGTTAAATTATATCACAAGCATATCAAGTTGCATTAAGGAGCAATAGGATTTATCATGTTAAATAAAGGCGACGTGGCCGAGTGGTTAGGCGAGGGACTGCAAATCCCTTCTACGGCGGTTCGAATCCGCCCGTCGCCTTAATAAAAAGCATGAGATTGGAAGGATTGCTATCCGACGATCAGCTTCTTGATGTTATAAAGAACATTTGTGATGGGGATGAGTGGATATACGAGGATTTGGAGGAAAAGAAGGAAGAGCTTTTAAGTGGGGTTGAATTGAAAGAGAGACTAAAGCATATTTACGAATCCATAAAGAGTTGGAAGGAAAAATTTGGAACATTATCAAAGCATACCGTATTCGTTTTCGTTGACAGTGTCAGTGATCCTTCCGCCCTTAAGATATATGATACGAGATCACTCGGTTGTGGTACATCCCTTACACCGCCCCGTTGGAAAATATATAAGAGGGAATTGAAGGGTAAGTTGTGAGAATAAAGGTACCTGCTTCCACCAGCAACATAGGTCCAGGATTTGATACGCTCGGTCTTGCGGTTTCTCTCTACAACATATTTGAGGTAGAAAGGTCTGACAGATTTGAGATAGAGATACAGGGTTATAACGGTTCAATGACTGATCCCGACAGAAATCTATTTATAAGGTCATATAATAGGGTGTTTCAGCTTTTTGGAGAGGGTGTTACACCTATCAAGTTGATACAGAGGAACAATATACCCGTTGCAAGGGGATTGGGATCCTCCGCAACCGCCATAGCGGGTGGTATTGAAACAGCCTGCAGAATGTTAAAAAGGTACCTTACCGTTGAAGAAAAGCTTAAGATAGCCTTTGAGTTTGAACCCCATCCTGATAATCTACTGCCCGCCTTCCTGGGTGGCTTTGTTGTTGCATGCATGGACGGAGATGGATTGTATTACGAAAAATTACCCTTTCCCGATGATATAAAAATCGTCTTTATAGTGCCGGATATAAAGGTATCCACCGAAGAGGCGAGGGCTATCTTACCCGATAGGGTGAGTTTCAGGGATGCGGTCTCAAACATTCAGAGGGTTTCCCTTCTTATATCTTCCCTCATTAATAAAGATTTTTCAAAGCTGAGAAAAGCTGTAAGTGATAACCTTCATGAGCCTTACCGTTCAAGGTTTATACCCTACTACGATGAGTTGAAGGATGTATGTTACAGAAACGGTGCGGAGGCTGTTTTTATAAGCGGATCCGGACCTACCGTAGGTATCTTCACGCTTGCAGGTGAGGAAAGAATAGGTAGAAGCGGAGTTGAATTCCTGAGAGGTAAAGGTATAAGGGCTGATTATTTAATTACATCCGTTGATGAAAGAGGTATCCTTGCGGAAGTTTGATATATTTGTAAGCTTTTTTAACATTACATCCGAGTTTTCTCAATTGTTCAACATCCCTTATAGTTCTGTATTTTCTGTACTCAATTATCTTTCTGGCTGTTACAGGACCTATACCAGGTACCCTTATGAGGGTTTCAAAGTCCGCACTGTTTACATCAATGGGGAACAGATCCATATTTTTTTCAGCCCACAGTTCTTTGGGATCCCTGTCAAGGGGTAAGAAACCGTTTATAAAGGTAAATTCCTTCGGTGAGAAGCTGTATCTCTTAATAAGGAAATCCGCTTGATATAATCTGTACTCCCTTTCTTTCGGTGTTGGGGGTTTGTTTTCCATAGGAGTATCTTGGACGGGAAAGAAGGCACTGTAGTATACCCTTTTTACCTTGTATTTCTTATAAAGATAATGGGCGGATCTTAGGAGTTCTTCATCCGTTTCATCAGAAGTCCCCACCATTATCTGGGTTATTTGGTCCTTCCTTTTGTAATTTTCAAGGAGTTTACTTATTTTTTCTATTTTTAAGAGCATGTCATTTAAAATACTCTTACCCTTCGCGATGGCTTTAAGTCTCTTTTCATTGGGTGCTTCAAGGTTGACGGATACCCTGTCCGACCACTTGACCGCTTCCTCCACAGTTTGAAGAGAAACCCCGGGCATTATCTTTGTATGTATGTACCCCCTGTATCCGTACTTTTTTCTCAAGATTATAACCGTGTCTATCATTTTCTCGGAGACAAATTCAGGATGTTTATATACACCCGATGACAGAAAAAGACCCTTAACTATACCTCTCTCATACATCTTCATAAATACATCCGCAAGCTCTTCTGGTGATATAAATACCCTTTCCGTCTTTTCCCTGTCCCTTCTAAACATACAGTAAAGACAATTCTTATCACAGTATGAGGTTTGGAGTATCTTAAGAACCTTCATTTTACCTTTCGGAGTACATACATCCCTTACACATTCCATGAAGGAAGAAGGAATATCCGTATTTTCCATATCAAAGAGGGCATATTTGCTGAGTATCTTTATTTTTTCAATCTTATCCATTAATTAGAATGTTAATACCTTATCACACTCCTTGACAAGGTTGTAAAGATCCTGGAGACTTGAAACTGGACACAGCTCATTACCTTCTTTGTCCCTTAATTTTAAACATGTACCGCAGGCGTAAACTTTCCCTCCGTTTTCTACAAACATATCCATCTGTTTTTTTATATCAAACTTTTCATTCCCTATATCTTCCCACTCAACCCCCTTACCCATAAGGAAGATACTTACTTCATCACCTTCCTTAAGTGAAAAATTACAGAATCTTAAAGCATTCCATACAGTTTCCGCATCGTTTGAATATAAAACCACAGCTATTTTCATAATATCTTCCCCTTTCTCAGAAAAATTGTGGCAAGTCCAACAAATCCTATTAGCGATAGCAATATAACCAATTCTTCCGTATGTAAGAAACCAACATGCGTGTGGGGAAAGGGTTTAATGTGTGCAAATGAAGGGTTAAAGGCGGTAAGCAATATAAAGAAATATTTCCTCATTTCCAAATAAATTTTGGCACCCCCAGCGGGATTCGAACCCGCGTTTCCGGCGTGAAAGGCCGGCGTCCTAGGCCAGGCTAGACGATGGGGGCTGCCACCGACGGTTAATTATTATATACCTTGCCCGTCCGTATGTCAAAATGTTTTAAGCCTTCTTAAACCTTCTTAACAACAGCACCAGAACAACAAACATCCAAATAAAGGCGGTCTGAGGTGTTACAGTACTACAGTTACCCTTCTTACCTCCGAGCCTTAGGTTGGGTGATTACCTGAATAAGGATTCTGTTCTTATTTATGGGTTTCATCATAGAATTTGAATGTTTGTACAATAGAATAAACCAAAACCGAGCGAGGTGGGTAAGATGAAGGGTATTATTGTTGCAGTAATAGGTTTTTTCCTATTAGCATGGGCTAAGGAAACGCCGGTTATCATTGCTTATTACAATCCTGATTGTAGGTGTTGTACCAAATATTTTGATCTATTGGAAGATAAAGGCTATAAGATAAAAAGGGTAGAGGTTGATAGTCTTACCCTTTATAAAAAGAAGAATGAAATGGGTGTTCCGGTAGATAAGAGATCTTGTCATACGATGAAGGTGGGCGATAAGTTTATTGAAGGTCATGTGCCTGTTGAAGGTATAGAAGCCCTGTTAAATTCAAAGAACGCCAAAGGTGTATATTCCCCTCATGGTACTTCAAGCGGATTCGGTGTTGAAGAGGACATTTACATCATCATAAGGTAATAAACTTTAAAATCAATACAATTGAATTTGATATTAGAGTGGTGTTTAATGTTTTCGTATGTTTAACAGAAGTTTGTTTTATGGAGAAGGTGTATTTGAAACTATCAAATGGCGGGGAATAACAAAAAAGCTTAGAAGACACTATGAGAGATTGAAGAACTCTGCGGAATTTTTTTCAATTGGATATCCATCATGGGAAGATTTTATTAATGAAATAGAAAAAAGAACAGGAGAAGAGAAGGATATATATGTTAAGGTATGTGTTTTTGGTGTAGGAGAAGACCCTTTTTATGAGAAGTCTTCCTCTTATATGTTGAGTGTTGTCAAAAGGGATTTACCCTCAATTCCAGATGAGGTTTCAATCACTGTGTCGGATTACAGGAGGCATTCTGGGAACCCCCTTGTTTATCATAAGACTACCAATTATCTGTTTAATGTGCTTGTAAAAAGAAGTGCTGTAGAAAAAGGGTATTTTGATGCTGTTATCCTTAATGAAAGGGGTGAGGTAACGGAATGTTCTTCTTCCAATATTGTTATTCTGAGGGGAAGTAGGCTTTATACACCCGCTATTGAGTGCGGACTTTTGTGGGGTACAACGCTTGCAACCTTATATGAAAAGATGGATATTGCGGAAGAAAGAATAAGGTTGCCGGATCTTTTAAAAGCTGATGCAGTTTACCTTACAAATTCCTTAATGGATGTTGTTCCTGTAACGAATATAGGCGGGGAAAGGAAAGATTATGATAAAACCCTGTTTGAGGAGATGAAACATATACTAAATCTTGAGAATTCTGTACTTGGCAAGTAGATCAAGAAATACTTTTGAATAGTGGACATTGGATATAAAAGAGGCAATTGTACCTATGGCTAAGGTTGTTGCAAAACCTTTTACCGGACCGCTTCCGAATTGAAAAAGAATTAATGCTGCGACAAGTAAGGTTATATGTGTATCCCATACCGCACTGAGGCTCCTTCTGTACCCCAGCTCTATGGCTTTCCTTAAGGTGTTACCCAATCTCAGTTCCTCTTTAAATCTTTCAAAGATTAGCACATTTGAGTCAACCGCTATACCCATATTAAGAATTATTCCCGCTATGCCAGGTAATGTAAGTGTGGCGTCAAGTAAGACGAGGCCAGCCCACAGTAGTAGAGCATTGAGAAGAATTGAAAAGGTTGCGGTTACACCTGCTACTTTATACCTTGCTATTATTAATATAACAAGCAATGCAAATCCGAGGATACCAGCTTTTATTCCCTGTTCTATGGCATCCTTTCCGAGGGAGGGTCCTACTATCCTCTCCTGGAGTATGTGTAGATCGGTGGGTAAGGCTCCAGCTCTCAGGACTACAGCAAGATCCCTTGCTTCTTCGGGTGTAAAGTAACCGGTTATCTGACCCCTGCTACTTATCCTGCTTCTTATAACGGGTGCGGAGACTACCTTGTTATCAAGAACTATGGCAAGTCTTTTACCTATATTATTCTGTGTGAAGTTGCCAAACTTTGAGGCAGCTTCCCCTTTCAATTCAAAGGTAACCGCAGGGCTTCCGTATTCATCCGTGCTTTGGTAAGCTGTCTTTAAATCGCCTCCCGTTATAACTGGGACCTTTTTAACAAGGAACCACTCATCGCCCTTGAGGGACGGCAATATCTCTGTATCCCTCGTAAGCTTTTCTTCCAAGATTTCCTTAGAAGGTGCGGATTCTACAACAAGCTTCAGTTCAAGGGACGCGGTCTTACCTATTATCTTTTTAGCCCTTTCAAGGTCAAGATAACCGGGCAATTCAATAAGTATCCTTTTTGGTCCTATTTTTGTAATAACGGGTTGTGCCACACCGAGGGCATCTATCCTGTTCCTTAATATCTCTATAGCTTGGGATATTATTCCTCTTTCAAAGGATGAAATTTCCCTTGATTTCAACTGTATATGCAAAAGTCCCTTCTTTTCCCTTTTGACGGTGAAACGGGGAAAATTTTCTTCCAGCTCTTCTAATGCCTTTGAAAGTTGTGGTTCTTCTATGACTTCAATATATATACCGTCCTTTTTAACAAAAACATCAAGTATCTTTACATCCCTTTCATCCAAAAAACTCTCCATATCCATGGCATATTTCTCATACTCCTTTTCAAGTGCCTTTTGTATATCTGGTTCTAAAACTATGGAAACCCCGCCTTTTAGGTCCAAGCCCAAATTTGTGGGTTTAAGTGTAACTACCGCTACTGAGCCTGCAATTAAAATGATCAGGAGAATGATGTTGTTTAGTATATTTTTCATAGGTTACATATTATAACTTCTGTCCGAAGAGCCTGTAAAGGAAAGATTTTATGCCTTTATTTCTTTTGTCTGAGGTTTTTAATGTTAATATGTTATCTTCAAATTTACTTGAAATCCTGCACAGTGTTGCCCTGTCGGATACTATATTCATATCTGCTATCTCTTTTAATATTTTGCTTACCTCTTCAAGGGTTCTTATATATCTTTCCGTAAGTACTTTATCGTTTCTGTCAAACTGGGTTATAAAGTTTGTAAGAGGTGCTTCCAATCCCTCCATGGCTAAAAGCAGGCTGTTTTCAACAGCGTCCCTGTCCTGTATTCCCAAGTTTGCAACTTCAAGCAGTTTTGATTTTAGCTTCATTGAAAATTCCATGAGATGATATTCAAAGGGATCGTGCTTGTCTAAATTAATTACAAATTCCGCCACCATTACTTCTATTCTTTCCTTTACACCTTCGGACATTTTTACTCCTCCTTAACTGTTCATTATTCTTTCAATGTTATTTTTTAACCACTTAGGATCCCACCATTCCAAGGGTGTTACTTCAACACCTTGAACGATTATACCGAAATGAAGATGATCACCAAAGGCTAAACCTGTCATATCCGTCGTACCTATTATCTGACCCTTCCTAACATACTCACCCTCTTTAACGAGCATACTTCCAAGGTGGGAATATAGACTCATCACACCGAGACCGTGATCTATTATTATGGTATTGCCGTATATACCCAAATCGCCCACATACACAACCACACCGTTGTTTGCAGCTTGAACCTTAGCATTTTTTATTGAGGCAAGATCATATCCGAGATGTCTGCTTTTACTTACTATCCTTCCCTTATACCTGTAATATCTTAGCTCTCCAAAGTACGATATTACCTTGCTGTTCTTAAGTTGTAAAAATCTTCCCTTCCACAGTTTCTTAGGTTCAGATTTCTTTCCTATTTCGCTTATCATTTTTTCATTTTTTTCTCTCCATTCTTCATTGACCTTTTTAAATGCATCAACGGGGCTTAAACCTTCCCCCTCATCACCGAGTAGTGGCAGTATCTTCCTCCTTATCATATCATCGGTTATATCAACCACATACCTTTTGAACCTTGTTCTTCTTATTTTTGTGGGCAGGGTTATACTTGCGGTGTTACCCGCCTTGTCGTAAGCTACTATCTTTATGTAGGTATTAGGATCTTCTTCCACATCAACGGGGAATATACCGAAGAATGTATTTTTGTCCATCTTATAGAGGGGGTACTCCTTCTTACCAATTCTAACTACAACCTTTTCCGCATCGGTTGCTTGGGTTTTAACCGCACCCGATGAACCTTGCCTTACTGTGGGTGTTGATGCTATGAGGTAAATTTTTGGAGGTACGGTATCAATGAAGGTGTCAACCGTATAGCTTCTTCTTACAAGGATATACGCATCAATGGTAACCATTACTTTTGCCTTGCCGTCCTTAAGTCCATACTTCTTAGGTTCTATAAGTAGATTTATAGGTGTTTCACCTCCCATAACGCTGTCTTCAAATATTTTTATCTCCCTGCCCTCCTGAATTATTTTTACTGAAACCCTGTTATTGTCCCAGTTAGATATGACTTTTAATGTAACTTCCTTTTTCTTAGGCAGTTTCTGTAACTCCTCTATTCCTTCAATTGCAGGTCTTCCCTGTATAAACAGAAGGCTTACGTATACCGCGGAGAATATAAGAAAAGCGAATGCGAAGAACCTTATCAATCTTAATATCTTCATTTTTCCTCCTCTCTTTTGTTTTATAAAAAATTGTAAGACAAAATTGTTTAATATTATTAAGGTATCACAATGAAAAGGACAATTTTTTTGGGATCCATCGGTGTTCTTATTATAATTTTCTTAAGTTTTTTATATATCCTGTTTAAAACCTTTTCTCGTGAAACCTTAGATGTGCTTTTTTCTTTAAAGAGGAGATATTTATTACTCTCCTTTTTATGGGTTTTCCTTCTTCATACTTTTGATAATTTAAGGCTATTTATACTGTCAAGGGCGGTAGGGGTTAGATACTCTTTTCTTTACGGTTATGCGGTTTCCCTTACCAATACCTTTGCTGCAACTGTTACACCCGCCCATATAGGCGGAGAAGCCATGGCTATTTATCTGATAGCAAGAAAGGGTGTCAGTATTCCTAAGACCATGAGTATAGTAACCATGAAGACAATATCTGGAATGTCTTTCTTTATACTTGCCTTACCGGTTACCGTAGTGTATTTGATGGATAACAAGGAAATTGCCTATGACATCCTCAAGCTTCTCGGTGGGGTTTTTATTTTAACGGGTATAGTTTATATCGTTTTCAGAAGGTTTTTTGAGAAAAATCAGCATCTCAGTGAAAGTTTTATCACTTCCTTAAAAAGGGCGGTCCTTAGGTATTACATTACTCTTAAGATTTACGCCCTGAGAAGGCGTAAGGTTTTACTTTTAGCTGTTTTGTACAGTTCCCTTCTTTATATAAGTTTCTTGATGATAGCACCCACCCTTCTTAAAGCCTTCGGTTCCGATCAATCCTTTATAGACCTTGCCTATCAACAACTGGGACTGCTTTACGCTATATTTATAAGCCCTACGCCGGGGGGAAGCGGGGTAGGTGAGATAGGAGCTCTAAGCACCTTTTCCGCCTTCTTACCCGTTTATCAATTAGGCGTTTTCGCCATTTTATGGAGATTGATAAGCCAATACATAAGTGCTTTGCTGGGAGGAATAACCCTTTTTATCTTCCTTTATATTGACAGTAGAAGATACGGAAGATGAAAAATATTGTTCCCTTTTTACTTTCCGTATGTTCGGGTATTTTTCTTTTCATAGGGGTTTCCTATAACAATTTCTGGTTTTTGGTTCCTTTTTCCTTTGTCTTGCTTTTTTATTTAAAAAAGTGGTATCTATGGTTTGTGAGCGGATTTTTGTTTTTTTCCTTTTCTTTATGGTGGATAAATATATCAATGATTAAATACGGAGGAATACCTTCCTTTATTTCCTACACTATGGTAATTTTTTTATGTTTTTTCTTAACTATTCTGCAGTTCTTAGCAGTGTATGTGATATGGAGATGGAGTGGTTACAGACCTTATATTATTCCCTTTGTCTGGGTTTTGTTTGAAATTTTGAGATCCTATTTCCCTTACGGAGGCTTTCCTTGGCTTATCTTGGGAAATATATCCGTTAATATACCTTACTTGGGACTTTCTATAAGATACATTACGGTTTACGGTTTTTCTTTCTTGATTGTTTTGTTTTCAGCAGGACTCTTTTATATCTTCAGTGAAAAAAAGTATATAAGGGGTGCTATCACGTCTTTCCTTGCTCTTATTATAAGTTTTTCCCTTTCCTTCATTGCTGATGTCAACATAAAAAAGGATATGGCGGATGCTAACTTTATAAAGATAGGCATAATACAACCTTTTATAGAGCAGAAGATAAAACTTGATGAGTATGAGTTTAGAAGGGAGTCTTCGGTTTATTTTCCCTTGATGGATAAGGCTATAAAGGAAGGGGCAAAGGTGTTATTTCTACCGGAATATGCCTTCCCCTTTTTGTTTTCACAGGGTTATGATGAGCTGTTTTTAAGATTGATGGAGGTGTCAGAAAAGGTTCCATTAGTTGTTGGTCTTGTTGATATTCACTACACAGAAAACCGCGTTGAACCGCGTACATCCGCCTATCTGATATATAAGGGTAGGGAGATTGACAGATATGACAAGATAAGACTTTTACCCTTCGGCGAGTATCTACCTTTTCCCTTCGGTTTTGCCAAAGAGATATTTGGGGTTATAAGCGGACCCGATTATGTACCCGGCAAGGATTTTACTCCCCTTGAGATGGGTAACTTAAGGATAGCCACCTTTATATGTTTTGAGGTTGGATATGTTGATCTTGTTAAAAGGATAGCAGGTAAGGGAAATCTTATAGCGGTGCTTACCAATGATGGATGGTTTGATAATTCCTTAGGTGTTTATCAACACTTAAACATAGCAAGGGCGAGGGCGGTAGAAAACGGGAAATTTCTTGTGTGGGTGAACAATACGGGACCATCCGCGGTAATAAACCCTAAGGGAAAGATAGTGGCTATAATTGATTACGGTTTAAGGGATATACTTGTTGCGGATGTTGCCCTTCTCAAGTAAACACCCTACCACATTCCTCAACATTTTCAACCTCTCTTATTGCGGATATGATACTATTGAGATGATCTTTATCCCTTACATCAATTATGAAGTCCATAAGGGCTATTCCCGTGGTTAAGCTCTTTGCTTTAGCTTCCCTTATATTTGCTCCTTTTTCCGAAATAACAGAAGTTATCTCCGAAAGTATTCCCATCCTGTCCTTTGCCAGAACCTTCAAGCGTGCTTTGAATTTACCCTTTGCGTTCCAAGATACCTCAAGAACCTTTTCCGGAAATTTTGCTTTTATATATTTAAGATTTGGACATTCTTCATGATGTATTACAACTCCCTTCAGCCTTGTTAACACCCCGTAAACCTTGTCTCCCGCCACGGGCTTGCAACAGTCCGCTACCGAGTACATTACATTTTTCAGATCTTCTATTGAAAGTGAACCTTCTGGTTTTTCTTCTTTTACCTTTTTCTCAGAGGGTGACAGCAGGTTTATTATCTGTTTTATGGACAGTTTACCCTTTGCTATGTTTATCAGTATGTCTTCTTCGGAAACATATCTTGTTTTTTCTTTTATCATCTCAACAATATTTTCTACGGGCATATTAAACCTTTCTTTAAGTTTTTCAAGAAGCTTAACACCTTGTGATCTGTACTTTTCCTTCTTTTCTTGATTCAGGGCTTGTTTTATTTTGTTTTTTGCCTTTGAGGTTACAACAAAAGAGAGCCACTGGGGATTTGGTTTCTTATGGGGATGTGTAAGGATTTCCACCTGATCTCCCTGTTGGAGCCTATAGCTTAGGGGAACTATCCTTCCGTTTACCTTTGCTCCCGCACAATGGTTACCTATATCCGTGTGTATGTGATAGGCGAAGTCAACCGGTGTAGCTCCCGCTGGCAGAACTACTATATCACCTGCGGGTGTAAAGACAAAAACCTCTTCAAAAAATAGATTCTCCTTTATGCTGTTTATAACATCCGCGGTGTTTTTGCTTCCCTTTATGTTTTCAATTATCTCCTGAAGCCATGAAAAGTTTTCCTTTATTTTCGGTTTTTTACCCTCTTTGTAAGCCCAGTGGGCGGCTATACCTTTTTCCGCCCTTTCGTGCATCTCATAGGTTCTTATCTGAATTTCTACCATTCTTCCTTTTGGTCCTATAACCGTTGTGTGGAGTGACTGGTAAAGATTGGGCTTGGGAAGGGATATGTAATCGTCAAACTTTCCGGGGACGGGTTTGAAGATGTTGTGTACTATTCCGAGAACTATATAGCAGTCCCTCACCTCGTTTACTATTATCCTTACCCCGAGTATATCGTGAACATCTTCAAGCTTTATCCCTTTCCTTATCGTTTTCTGCCATATACTGTAGAGATGTTTTGATCTGTACTTTATATCCGCCTTTATACCCGTTCTGTCAAGCTCCTTCTTTATGGGCGGAATTATATACTTCTTTATATATGTTTCAAGGGCTTCACGGGATCTGGCTACGAATTTCCTAACCTTTTCGTACTCTGCGGGAAACAGGTACATGAAACATAAATCTTCAAGTTCTGTTTTTATATCCCACATTCCGAGGCGGTGGGCAATTGGTGCATATATTGACATGGTTTCCTTTGCTATCCTTATTATCTTCTCCTTGGGCAGAAAGTGTAATGTTCTCATATTGTGTAGTCTGTCCGCGAGCTTTACTATTATCACCCTTATGTCCTTGGACATGGCTATAAGCATCTTTCTGTAGTTTTCAACCTCGGGATCCGCTATATTTTTCGGTTTTATCTTGCTTATCTTACTTACGCCGTTTACTATATCCGCCACCTGTTTACCGAACATACCTTCAATTTCTTCATAGGTTGTATCCGTATCTTCCAAGGTGTCGTGGAGAAGACCAGCAATTACAGTTTCAAGATCCATGTTCATATCAAGGAGTATCTTTGCCACCTCTATGGGATGGTTAACGTAGGGTTCACCCGATTTTCTTTTTTGGTGTTTATGTTTTTCATATATAAACTCTATGGCTTTTATTATTATTTCCCTTTTATCGGGGAACGCATTCAGTATGTCGGTGTAATTCCTTACATCTTTATCGTCCAAAAGCATTGTAAAATAAATATAGCTCTTTGGGATAAGACAAACCACCACAATGCGTGGTATTTGGATTGGGAACTTTTATAGATCCGGGGTACCCAAATACCGCCTGCTGGGGATATGGGTACTCCTTCATAGGCGGGATAGAAATACCCCAGCCCAGACTTCAAGGGAAGTCTGGATAAAAGGAGAACATGTTCTTTCGTAAACTGTTGAATTTCTTCTCAAGCAGTATAGGTATTGATCTTGGGACCGCAACAACGGTGGTTTATGTTCCTGCCAAGGGAATAGTTGTATATGAACCTTCAATAGTTGCCATTGATGTAAGGACAAGAAAAGTTCTCGCTGTAGGTCAAGAAGCTAAGGAGATGGTGGGTAAAACACCCGAAAACATACAAGCCATCAGACCATTGAGGGATGGAGCAATAACGGATTTTGAAGTAACTCAGGTTATGCTTTCCTATTTTATAAAGAGATCACTCGGTAACACCCTTTTCAGACCGAGACCTCTCGTTGTTATAGGTGTGCCTTCGGGTATCACACCGGTTGAAAAGAGGGCGGTAATAGATGCGGCAAAAAGTGCGGGTGCAAGGGAGGTTTACCTTATTGCGGAGCCTATGGCTGCTGCAATAGGTGCGGATCTCCCCATAGATGAGCCTGTGGGTAATATGATAGTTGATATAGGCGGTGGTACAACGGAGATAGCTGTTATATCCCTTGCTGGTATAGTCGTTGCAAATTCTCTGAGGATAGCGGGGGATGAAATGAATGAGGCTATAATACAGTACATAAAGAAAAACTTTCACATGCTTATAGGTGAGCAGACAGCGGAAAGGATAAAGATAGATCTCGGTAGTGCGACCATAGAGGAGGAGGAGAGGAGGATGGAGATAAGGGGAAGGGATATGACAGGCCTTCCGAAAACGGTTGAGATAACTAACAGACAAACAACTGAAGCTCTTGAAGATATTGTTAATTCCATAATTAATGCGATAAAGGCTGCCTTGGAGAAGACACCCCCAGAGCTTGCGGCGGATATAGCGGATACGGGTATAACCCTTGCGGGAGGCGGTTCGCTGCTTAGGAATCTTGACAAGAGAATAACTATGGAAACGGGTATAAAGGCAAGATACTGTGATGATCCCATCCTTGCCGTGGCAAAGGGGGTAGGAAGGGTGCTTGATAATATAGAGCTTATTCGCAGAGTTTCCATGGAATGAAAAGGAGACTAATACATGTTCAAGTAATTGTATTTGTCGTAGTAGGATTGACCATATTCTTTTCTGGTATTTCAACAAGTCCGTTTATTGAACCTATAATAAGGGTTTTCAACAATCTCATTTATCCCATTATGAGCGTCAAAAATGCGCTGGTTCACAAAATAGAGGATACTTTGGATACATATGTGTTTCTGGTAAATGTTCAGAAGGAGAACAGACAACTTAAGGAAAAAATACAGGAGCTTTATCTTTACGAAGCCCTTTACAGGGAGTGTAGCCTTACAGTTGATAAATTGGGAAAGGATCTTAGGACCGATTATTCTCTAAGAAGGTATAGGACCCTTAAGGCTTCAATAATAGGATACGATCCTACCGGCAGGGACAACTATGTAGTAATAAATAAGGGTAAGCAGGACGGGGTAAAGGAGGGCTACATTGCAGTTAGCGGTGATGTATTACTCGGTATTGTGGGCAAAGTATTCCAGAATACGAGCAAGGTTTATACCGTTTTTAATCCCAAGCTTAAGCTTTCGGTAGTCGTAAGTAAAACGGGTAAAAAATATATCTACGAAGGGGGATGGCCCCTCGGAAGACTGCTTCATGTAAATATAGGGGATAAGATTGAAAAGGATTTTGAAATAAGATTGAGGGATGTGAAACGCAGGCTTCCCGCCTTTAAAGTTGGCAGGGTTGAGAGGGTTAATATAGGAGAAGATCCCTTCTTCAAAAGTGTTTATATTAAACCTTATGTTGATGTAAGGGGAGTAGAATTTACCTTGCTTATAAAAAGGAGTTTGTGAATGTTCTATTTTCTACTTTTCCTTACGGCGCTTGTTCAAAATCTGTTGTTTATTAGTACAAAATCCTTTGTAATATTCTCTCCCAATATAGTTTTGGCTTTTTTATACTATCATAGCCTGAAAGAAACAAAGAATCTTGTATTGAAGGGAGCGATAGGAGGTTTATTTCTTGACCTTATGTTTGATACCCTCGGTTTAAACATAGCAATAAAATCCTTTATATGTTATCTGATATGGATGATAAGGGAGAAGGTGGTATATGTTCACGGGTTTTATTCCCATCTTCTTTTTTTCTTTCTATTATCCTTTATTGATCTTCTTTTGAGGTACGGGCTAATAAGATTCGGCTATGCTATTAAGTTTGATATAGTGGTAGTGCTTATATCCATTGTTATAGAACTCGCTGTTTTTTCCCTGTTATATGCTATTTATAAAAGGTCATGACAAGAAGAAGATTCCTATCCCTCTTCTTCTTATTGTGTGCCACCTTTTTGATAATTATGGGTAGACTTATATATCTTCAGATATTTAAAAGGGATTACTACAGGGAACTTTCAAGAAAGAATTATTTAAGGCTAAAAAGGTTATACGCTCCGAGGGGGGATATACTTGACAGAAACGGAGAAAAGATGGCTTATGATGTTCCAAGATACAGTTTGTTTATTGATCCTGAAAAGATAAAGGACAGGGAAGAATTGGAAAGGATTTCAAGATACATAAAGGTTCTTTTTAAGGTTGATATTAATGAGATGATAAAGAAGGGTGATCTTGATCCACTTGAACCTCTTAAGATAAAGGATAATCTTACACAGGACGAGCTTGAGCGATTTTACAACAACAGTTTCAAACTGCCCGGTGTATTTGTAAATACCATCCCCCATAGGGAGTATCCTTACAAAGAAACCATGGCTCATGTGGTAGGTTATGTGGGATTGCCAGACAGTGGTGATTTCAGGAAGTACGGGGACAAGATAGGACCTAACAGTCTTGTTGGTAAATACGGTATAGAAAAGGCAATGGATGATATTCTCCTCGGTGAAATAGGCGGGGAGGAAATTATAGTGAATGCCATAGGAAAACCGGTTAAACTTAATAAGAGGAAAAATCCCGTAAAGGGAAACACCATAGTACTCACCATTGATATAAGGGTTCAACAGATAATAAGGGATGTACTTGAAGAATCCGGATACAGGGCAGGAGCCGCTATTGTTCTTAAGGCAAAGACGGGAGAGGTGTTGGGCATGTACAGTATGCCTTCCTTTGACCCAAATAAGGTTTACAAGAACTGGAAAAAGCTCGTAAGGAGTAAATTAAAGCCTTTCTTCAACAGGGTAACCATGGCTAAGTACCCACCCGCTTCCGTTGTAAAGGTACCCTTAGCATTTGCCTTTCTTGACACCAAAATTGCACGATACTCCGAGGTTATCAAGTGTACTGGTAGATACAGGATAGGTAACAGGGTATTCTACTGTTGGAAGAGGGTAGGTCACGGTGATGAGGATATAGTGGGAGCCATAAGGGACTCATGTGATGTCTATTTTTATCAAAAGGGTTATAAGCTTGGTCCAAGGAAAATGACATATTATCTGAGGCGTTTTTGTTACGGTGAGGATATACCCTTTGAACTGAAGATAAATAAAGGGCTTGTGCCTACACCCTCTTGGAAACTTAAGAAGAAGGGTGAGCTTTGGTATGACGGTGATACTTTAAACCTGAGCATAGGTCAAGGGTTTATGCTATCAACTTTAATGGAGCAGACCCTTATGATGATGGGTATAGCCAACAACGGTGTCATATACAGACCCACACTTATAAGGGAGATAAGGGACAATAAGAACAGGGTAATATGGAAAAACAAAAGAAAGGTATTCAGGGCTATAAAGGGGAGATTAGAATATTTTGCTATTATAAAGAGGTCCTTGAGGGAAGTGGTAAGAAGGGGTACTGGAAGGGCAGCCTTTTCTAAGATAGTTGATATAGCAGGTAAGACGGGAACAGCTCAGGTTGCGGCAATAAGGACAAGGGAAAGAAAGAAGGTGCCGTGGAGATTAAGGGATCATGCATGGTTTGTGGGTTTTGCCCCTTACAGGGATCCTTTGTTTATAGTGGGAGTTGTTATAGAACACGGAGGTTCGGGAGGTACCGCCGCCGCACCTATAGCCAGAAAAATTTTGGAGCGTATTTATATAACTGGCATCAAATCCGAAATTTGAGTGACAACAATCATACATAAATTTTTATAATACTCTATCCTTAACTTAACAACTAACATAGCGGAGGATCGGATGGACGGTCAAATTCCTATGCAGGAAACTGTATTTGCTAAAAGGTCTGTACCGGGCGTTAGGCGTATAATTCTTGTCGGAAGCGGTAAGGGTGGTGTGGGTAAATCAACTGTTTCCGCCAATATAGCCCTTGCGCTTAGCAAACTTAACAGTAAAGTGGGTTTACTTGATGCGGATATATACGGTCCGAGCATACCCAAGATAATGGGAGTGGAAGGGAGCAGGCTTCAGGTATCTGAAAAAAATAAGATAATACCTATAAGTAAGTGCAATATAAGCCTTGTTTCCATGGGCTTCCTTCTGCCCTCCGAAGATGTGCCTGTTATATGGCGCGGTCCCATGCTTATGAAGGCATTGACACAGATGCTGTTTGATGTGGACTGGAATGACCTTGATTATCTTGTTATAGATTTACCCCCGGGTACCGGAGATGTACAGCTCACCTTGGCTCAAACCATAAAGATAAACGGGGCGGTTGTAGTAACAACACCTCAGGATGTCGCCCTTGCGGATGTCAGAAAGGCTACCGCCATGTTCCAAAAGGTTGAGATTCCCGTCTTGGGTGTAATAGAAAATATGGCTTATTTTATATGTCCAGACAGCGGTAAAAAGTACTATATATTCGGTAAAGGGAAAACTTCCGAGTTCGCATCCGCATACGGCATTAAGGTATTGGGTTCCATACCCCTTGATCCGGAAGTTGCAGAGCTTTCTGATAAGGGTAAGCCTGTTGTTATTGAAAAGCCTGATTCCGAGGTTGCGAAGGCTTTTATAGCCATAGGTAAAATCATTAAAGAACTTGTAGAAAAGGAGGAGTAAACATGTTTTTAGAAAAAAAAGGAAAAAGGATAGCTTATATGGATCATATTGCAACAACACCTGTTGCAGAGGAAGTGCTTGAGGCTATGCTTCCTTACTTCAGGAAGGACTTTGGAAATCCTACATCCCTTCACAGCTTCGGTCAGAAAGCTAAGAAGGCTATAAATGAGGCACGTGAGAAGATAAATGCCCTTATAAACGGAAACTCTCCCGAAGAGATACTTTTTACATCTGGAGCCATAGAGGCAAACAACATAGCCATAAAAGGTATTGCTAAGGCTTATGAGAGGAAAGGAAAACACATTATAACCACAAAAATAGAACATCACTCAATACTTCACTCGTGCAAGTCTATGGAGAGGGAAGGATGGGAAGTAACTTATCTGGATGTTGATAAGTACGGGTTTGTGGATAAGGATCAGCTCAGGGATTCAATAAGGGAAGATACGGTTCTCGTGTCCATAGGTCATTCAAACAGGGAGATAGGTACAATCCAAGATATTAAGGAGCTGGTAAAGATCGTTAAAGAAAAGAATCCGAAGATAATATTCCACACTGATGCTGCTCCCACAGTAGGACATTACTACTTTGATGTACAGGATTTGGGTGTTGATGCGGTATCTTTCACAGCCCATCTTATGTACGGTCCTAAGGGTGTTGGTGCACTGTGGACTAAGAAGGGGGTAAGGATTAAACCCTTTATAGAAGGTGGAACGCAAGAGAGAGGTATAAGGGCGGGTACGGAAAATGTTCCTGGTATAGTCGGTTTCGGTGTTGCAGCAGAGCTTACAATGAGGGAACTTGCGGACAGGGTAGAAAGGCTTTCAAAATACAGGAATATGATGAGATCTGCTTTTGAGTCTGAGATTGATATGATTGATTTTACAGGTCATCCGGAGAAAAGACTGCCTCACCATCTGTCCATGATAGTCCATCTTATAGAGGGAGAGGCTATGCTTCTTAGACTTGATCTTATGGGTATAGAAACCGCATCGGGATCCGCATGTGTATCCCTTGCCCTTAAGCAGTCCCATGTTCTTTCCGCAATAGGTATTCCCAAAGAAGTCTCCAACGGTTCAATAGTATTCAGCTTAGGAAGGGAAACTACGGAGGAAGATGTCAAATATGTTATAGAGGAATTTCCCAAAGTTATTAAATGGCTTAGGGAGGTATCACCCTTTACAGCGGAAAATTGGGAGAAATATGTTAAGGGCGGAAAGTGATACAGCAGAAGGGCTTAAGGGTGTTAGGGGTTGTTGATGTGTATTCGGAAAGGTTTTTGTCTGTAACTGGGTGTTTAAGGCTTTGGTTTATCTCAATCAACGGATACAGAAAGAAATCCCTTTCAACAAGGAAGGGATGAGGTACTTTTAAGTGAGGAAGGTCAATAATACTGTTTCCGTAAAGGAGTATGTCTATGTCTATCTCACGCGGACCCCATCTGAATCTGTCTATCCTTCCTACCCTTTTTTCAATTTGTTTAACAATATTGAGAAGTTCTTCCGGAAGTATGGTGGTTTCTGCTTTAATAACACAGTTAAGAAAAGGTGCTTGGTTTTCAACACCCCATGGGTTACTCTCATACACGGTGGAAACCTTGAGTATCTTTATATGGTTTTTGAGTTCTTCTATGGCTCTAAGTATGAAAAATGTGCGGTCTCCTATGTTGCTTCCCAAAGCTAAGAATACAGTTTTCATTTACAATCATTTTATGTCAATTGAAGGGGTATAGGATATGGCGTTTAAACCCTTGAGAATAGGAAAGGTAGAAGTTCCCATACCCATCATACAAGGTGGTATGGGTGTTGGTTTATCATGGGAGCGTTTGGCTGGTCATGTTGCAAAGGAAGGGGCTATAGGGGTCGTTTCTGCGGTAGGAACAGGTTATAGACACCCAAACCTTGTTAAAAGGGATCGTTTTGGTAGACCCATAGGTTCCGTAAATGTCCACAGTAAGGAGGCTCTTACGAGAATTATAAGGGATGCAAAGGATATATCGGAAGGTAATGGAGCCATCGGTGTTAACATACTTGCTGCCATAACAGATTACGGTCGTGTTGCGAGGGATGCAGCGGAAGCGGGAGCTGACCTTATTATATCTGGTGCTGGTCTTCCCTTAAAATTGCCAGAGTATGTTGAAGGTTACGATGTTGCCCTTGTTCCCATAGTATCTTCCGCAAGGGCTGTAAATCTTATATGTAAAACTTGGAAAAGGCGATACAACCGCTTGCCCGATGCAATCATTTTGGAAGGACCCCTTTCTGGGGGACATCAGGGTTTCAAATATGAGCAGTGCTTTATGGAGGAGTATCAGCTTGAAAATCTGTTCTATGAAGTGCTTAAGGAAGTTAAGAAATGGGGCAATATACCCCTTATAGTTGCGGGAGGTATATGGTCACATGAGGATATAAAGTATTTCCTTGAAAGGGGAGCGGACGGTGTACAGATGGCTACCAGATTTATAGCGACCTATGAGTGTGATGCCCCTCTTATCTATAAGGAGCTTCTTCTCAAGACGAGGAAGGAGGATATTATTCTTCTGAAATCCCCCGTCGGTTACCCTTTAAGGGTTATAAGAACACCATTTATAGAAAGGCTTTTGAATGGGATTAACGGATGGAATGGTTGTGTTTCCAATTGCGTTGTACCTTGCAATAAGGGAGAGGAGGCAAAAAAGGTAGGCTTTTGTATAGCGGACAGATTGGGATATGCATGGCTCGGTGACTATGAGGAGGGTATCTTTATAAGCGGTGCAAACGGTTACAGGCTTCATAAGCAGGGAATGATAAGTGTTAAAAAATTGATTAATATACTGACGGGAAAAGAAAAAGACCCAACCTTGACCTGATATAGATGATAAACTCTTAACCTATGAAGGTAGGGATATTTGGCTACGGAAATATGGGTAGCGGACTTGCCCTGTGCATAGGTAAGACGGTGGGGAGGGAAAATACGGTCATTTATGATATTGACGAAAGTAAGAGAAACAAGGCGGTTGAAGACGGATTCGGCAGTGCCATAGACCCTTACTTCCTCTGCGATGTTTCGGATATAATCCTGATAGCAGTAAAGCCTGCGGATGTGAATAGTCTCCTTCGTGATATATCGGGAAGGATAAGGGAAAAGCTTATAGTAAGTATAGTTGCAGGTCTCAGTACGGAGAAGATAGCTTCCTTGACTGGAGGAAAAAGGATTATTAGGGTTATGCCTAATGTAAATGTATTGGTGGGTAAGGGTACCATAGCTTACACCTGCGGTGAGGGTGTGAGTAATGAAGATGAGGAAATATTTTTAAAGGTATTTTCGGGATGCGGTGATATTTTCAAGATAAAAGAAGATCTGATGAATTCCTTTACAGCTTTGTGCGGTAGCGGTCCTGCCTTTGTTTCCCAATTTGTAAGGGCTTTAAACTTGGCGGGAGTAAGGGAAGGTTTTGATAGCCAAACATCCCTTAAGCTTGTTTTAAGCCTTGTGGAGGGTACTGTTACCCTTATGAAGGAAAAGGGTATGGATCCGGATGATATTGTTTATATGGTTTCATCCCCGGGGGGTACGACTATAGAGGGCGTAAGGTACATGGAGGAAAAGGGATTCGGCGGTCTTGTTATAAACACTGTAAGGGAGGCGAGGAGAAGGGCGGAAAATATCGGATGAATTTTTGTCTGCGTTTACCCTACGGAGAGGTCAGGGTTATATATAAGGAGGGGTTGCCCAAAAATCTTATATTACCGAGGCAAATACACTCCGCTAATGTGCATGTGGTTTACTGCGACAATACGGGTGAGATTGAGGCGGATGCCCTTATAACCGAAAGAAAGGGTATTTATATAGGGGTTAAGACAGCGGATTGCCTTGCGATTGCACTCTTATGCAGGGGTAAGGTTGGTGTAATCCATGCTGGCTGGAGGGGTTTACTGAAAGGTATTATAGAGGAAACCGCTTTATATTTTAATAATCCTTTGGATACTTATGTTTTCTTTTCACCATCCGCTGGTGTTTGTTGTTATGAGGTGGGTGATGAATTCAAAAAATACTTTCCGTTAAGTGTTTATAAAAGGAATGGGGTGTTTCTTGATATTAGAAGGGAAGCACGACTTAGGCTTGAGAGATTGGGCTTTAGAAGGATTGTTGATTTTAACCTGTGCACCATATGTAACGAGAGACTTCCTTCTTTCAGGAGGGAAGGTACGAGGGAAAGGATGTTTACAATAGCAAGGCTGGGGTAAAATGTTAGGTGGAGGCTGAAATGGAACAGGAAAGGCATGCGGAGAAGTCCCGTGTAGTTGAGGAAGGTATATGGGTTGCGGGAGAAGCCTTAAAAAAGGCGCCGGATTTAAGAGGAGTGCCTACGGGTGTAGAAGGACTTGATGAGCTTTTTTATAAAGCTGAGATAAAGGACGGAAAGGTTGTAAAGAAGCCTCTTGGGGGCATACCCGCCTATGCGGTTGTGAATCTTACGGGTGTATCGGACACGGGTAAATCCCTTATGGTGGAACAGTACACGATAAAACAGGCAAGCAGAGGAGAAGCTGTAGCCTTTATAACGGTTGAAAGTCCCGCTCCCTTTGTTACCATGAGTCTTAAAGAAAGGGCTACCGCCATGGGTGTGGACTTTTCTGAGATAGAGGATAAGATAATTCTCATAGATGCGGCAAGCCATGCCTCCCTCAGGGAAAACCTTCCCAACTTATTTGCCACCCTTGCCTATGCAATAAAGAATTATAAGGTTAGACATACGGTAATAGACTCCGTAACTGGACTTTATGAGGCAAAAGAGATGATGGCGAGGACTATTGTCAGACAGCTGTTTAACTTTATGAAGAAGTGGTATCAAACAGCCATATTCGTTTCACAGAAGAGGAGCGGTCATGAGGAATTGACAGCGGAGGCTGCAGGAGGTTATGCTGTAAGCCATATAGTTGATTGTTCCATGGTGCTTGCCAAGGAACTTATAACATCAAGGATAACCGCCAATTTGTATAAAAAAGAAATAGGGGAAATTGTCAGATTGTTTAGAATAGATGGGTGCAGAATGTGCGGTCATGATACGAGGACACATTTTATGGAGATAACGGAGACTGGACTTGTTAAAATAGGTAAACCTATAGGACAATGAGGGCAATAATATCCGTTTATTATAAAGAGGGTGTTGAGAAGATAGGGAAAGTATTGGCTGATTTAGGTTATGAAATAGTCTCAAGTGGAGGCACTTATGATTACCTCACTTCTAAAGGTATTCCAGCGGTTAGGGTAAGTGATATTACAGATTTTCCGGAGATATTGGACGGAAGGGTTAAGACTCTACATCCCGTTATCCACGGAGGTATACTTGCACGGGAGAAGGACATACCCTCAATAAGGGATATGAACATAGAACCGGTTGATTTTGTGGTTGTTAATCTTTATCCCTTTGAGGAGAAGATGAAAGAGGGTTTACCCGAGGAGGAACTTATTGAGTTTATAGATATAGGCGGTCCAGCCCTTATAAGGGCATCAGCCAAAAACTTCCACAGGGTTACCGTAGTGACGGATCCTGCGGATTACGAATGGGTTGCGGAAAAAATAAGAAACGGATCCCTTACCCTTGAGGATAGGGCTTTTTTAGCCTACAAGGCTTTCTCCCTTACCGCTTACTATGACTCGCTTATAGCGGAGAAGATAAGGATTATATATGATGTAGAAATGTCTTCTTTTATGACACTTCCTATGAAAAGGATAAGAACATTGAGATACGGCGAGAATCCGCATCAAAAGGGAGTTCTTTATGGAGATCCTTTTGAAGACATAGGTATTGCGAGGGTTCGTATATTACAGGGAAAAGAGATGTCTTTCAACAACTACCTTGATGCGGATAGTGCGGTAAAGGTGGTTTCAGAGCTTGCGGGGAAATCTTGTGTTATAGTTAAGCATAACAATCCTTGCGGTGTTGCTACTGCGGAAACTGTTGCTGATGCATTCAGAAGGGCAAGGGATGCGGATCCAGAATCCGCATTCGGAGGTATAACCGCCTTTAACGATACGGTTGACGGTGAAACAGCGGAAGAGCTTACTTCCATGTTTTTAGAAGTTATTGTTGCACCTGACTATGACGAAAACGCCTTGCAGATCTTATCAAAAAAGAAGAATTTGAGGGTGCTTAAATACGATGGTATTCAGAGAAGCTATGATATTAAAAGGATAAGCGGAGGTTATCTTGTTCAGGACGAGGATGTTAAGCTGTTGGATGAATGGAAGATTGTGACTCAAAGGGAACCTTCTGAAGAGGAAAAGGAAGATCTTCTTTTTGCGTGGAAGGTATGCAAGTATGTTAAGTCAAATGCTGTTGTTATTGCCAAGGGGAAGCGGACCTTAGGTATAGGATCGGGCAATGTATCAAGGGTAGCCAGTTTAAAGTGTGCGGTTGAAAAGGCAATGCAGTTCGGTCATGATCTTAAGGGAGCGGTCTTGGCTTCCGATGGCTTTTTCCCTTTCAGGGACAGTATAGATTTTGCTGTTAAGTATGGTATATCCTCAATAATACAGCCGGGTGGTTCAATAAGGGATGAGGAGGTTATAAGGGCTTGTAACGAGCATTATATATCAATGGTGTTTACGGGAACGAGACATTTCAGGCATTAATCCTTTTCTTGGGAAGGCTGATAAGAAGAGATAGCTTCTTTTGAAAAGGTTATCCTTGTATTGGCATCCACCTTCAAGGTAACCGTTTTATCTCCTATCTCCGTGATAGTACCCCATATACCCGATGATGTTATAACCTTATCTCCCTTTTTCAGATTTGCCAAGAATTCTTGATGTCTCTTTCTTTGCTTTTGCTGGGGTCTTATTATAAGGAAATAGAACATGGCAAATATTCCCACGAAGAAGAGTATCTGAAAGAGGATTGCCACAACTGGATTGCCTTTCTGTGTGGTTTCTTGGGCAAGAGAAAAACTTACAATTATCGCAGAAAGTAAAAGTATATTTACTAACATGGTCACCTCCGTCTGAGATCAGGATTTTTTGCTGTTTAGAGCTTTTTTCATAAGCTTACCCATTCTGAAGTAGGGGACATACTTTTCCTCAACAAACATCTCCTCCCCTGTCCTCGGATTTCTTATAAAGCGTGAGGGTCTTCTCTTTAATCTAAAGGAGCCAAGCCCCCTTATCTCTACCTTTTCGCCCCTTGCTATGGCTTTGGTTATCTCTTCAAACATTAGGTCAACAACCTTTTTAACTTCTTTCTTTGAAATCTTAAGATCCTCCGCCACCTTATTCACTATGTCCAGCTTTTTCATCGCCCACCTCTTCCGCGTAGAAGGTTTTTACCCTTCCGCCCATCCCTCTTGCAACAGCCCTTCCCGAATCCACATAGTATGTTATCTCTTCCGCTTCAATGAAATTCTTACCTTCCTCTATCCTCGCTTTACCTTTAAGAATTATAACATTTTTGGTCATGTCATGAATTATTTCTTTGGCTGTCGCCTTTCTGTTGTCTTCCTTATAAACCGCATTACCCTCCGCCATAACCTTTTCCGCTTTACCCTTTTCACCAAGGAATATGATTATCTTATCCGCTTTTAGGATGCCCTTTCCCCTTTTTAGGATTGCATTGCCTTCATATATCATCTTATTTCCCTCATAAACCAAGGAGTCAGCCTCTACGGAGATGGCTTGGGCTAACAGGGGACTTATAAGCATAAACAGACTAATCAGTATATACCGCATCCGCCCTTTTTATTATAGCCCTGAACGGATTAAGGTACAGGGTGAAACCCTCGCCCTGGATTGTATGACCGTTCCTCATTATTTTGATCTTTCCGTCACCTTTGAGTATGTTTCTGTTCATATCAAGAAACATCTCATCCGTTTCCGCTCTGAAGTTTTCCCCTATTATTTTTATGTTACCTTCTACCCTTCCCGTCTTCTTTACCCTATCAACTTCAGCAAAGTCCGCATTTATAGTGTAACCGTCAAGGGTTAAAGACGGCTTACCAAAGTAAACCACGGGTTCCTCTATATTAAGACTGTCTCCCTTTACCGTCCATTCCATTCCTCCCTTTCCGAATACTTTTATCTCAATATTGACAGCTTCATTAATATGCTCTTCGCCCTTAAGATTTTCTATACTGAGGTTGTTGACAGCGGTGCTTATAATTGCCACTATAAAAAGTATTATCAGATTAAAAACTAAGGGCATCATTTCATAAACTCTTTAATCAAATCCTCAAAGTCCCCCCTTAATTTTAATATAAACTCAACCGCTTCCCTTACAGCCCCCTTTCCACCTTCGCTTCTTGTCGTATATACAGCTATGTTTTTAACCTCTTCCACCGCGTCCGCAACCGCTATGGGAAAACCCACCCTTTTCATAACGGGTATATCAACATAGTCATCTCCCATATAGGCTATCTCCTCATATTTTAGGGAATTTTCTTTTACTATGTCCTCAAGGGCTTCTATCTTCTTTTCATTACCCGTATAAACCCTTTCTATTCCCAGATCCTTCAGCCTTTTGTGTAAGGGATGAGAGTTCCTTGCTGATACAACGCCCACCTCTATACCCGCTTTACGAAGCAGTTTTATACCAAGCCCGTCCTTAACATTGAACACCTTTATCTCTTCCCCTTCCTTTGTGTAAAAGAGGGATCCGTCTGTCATAACACCGTCCACATCCAAAAGAAACATCTTTATTTTTCTTGCCCTTTCCTCAATTGAAGGATTCATTTTATATAACCCCTTCTTACCTTCTGAAGCAGATTGTGGGCTAATCTCGTGGGTTCTGGTATTCTATAAATGGAAGTTTTAAGAACAAGGTCTATGGATGTTTTTAAAGATATCCTGTGACCCACGGATACAAATACGGGTGCGGTATTTTCCTTTGTTCTAACAACAGCTCCGACAATGTCGCCCTTGTATCTCAAATAGGAGAAGCTTCCCCTTTCTGGGGGAGGTTCCTTGTAATATCCGAAAAGTTTAGTTTTTGCTACACCGACACTTACACTGCCCGTTTCAACACCGAAATGGGACGCTATACCGCATCCCCTGGGATGGGCTGTACCTTGTCCGTCAATAAAATATACATCCGGTTTCATCTTAGCCTTTTCATGGAGCTGTTTCAATAAGGGCAGTTCTCTGAAGGCTAAGAAGGTGGGTATATAAGGAAATCTGACCTCATCTTCTATCACCTCGGTATATACGGGCTTAAGAGTGTTGATATCAATTATCACGATACTTGCCCAAGCCCTTGTGGGTGTTGTTTCAAGGTCCTCAAAGGTTATATCCATTCCCCCTATGTATCTTACTTTTTGGAAATCATCCTTTTTTATTACCTTTTTTGCACAATTGATTTGGATAGCCTTTAGTTTTTCTATTTCCATTTCAATTATAATTTTACCTTGTGAATTTGATGTATGATATCGGTTACGGAGCCATAGTGGGTTTTGCGGTAGGATTTGCCCTTAAAAGGATATTTAAATTTTTTGTTTTAATAACGGGTGTTTATATTCTGTCACTGATATATCTTTCGGAAAAAGGAATAATAAGTGTAAACTGGGAGGTTATACACAACTATTTTAATCTGTCTTTGATTTCCTTCGGGGATTTGATAGAGAAGACTATTAATGCTTTTGCCTTCTCTGGTGCTTTTGTGGGTGGTTTTTTAATCGGTTTAAGGGTATGATAATATATTCCAATGCCTGCAAGGGGTAGGGAAACCTGGACAACCCGTATAGGTCTAATCCTCGCAATGGCGGGTAATGCGGTAGGTCTGGGTAATTTCCTTAGATTTCCCGTTCAGGCTGCGGAGAACGGAGGGGGCGCATTTATGATCCCTTACATAATAGCCTTCCTTCTTATAGGCATACCCTTGATGTGGGTGGAGTGGGCTATAGGAAGATACGGCGGTTCAAGGGGTCATGGCACGACGCCCGCCATATTTTCTCTGCTATGGAAAAGCAAAATATCTCCTTTCATAGGCGTTTTAGGATTATGGATCCCCCTCGTAGTTGTTATATACTACATCTATATAGAATCTTGGACGCTCGGCTATGCCATTTATTTTTTGCTCGGCCTTAATCCGCAAATACCAGCGGATTTCAGTACCCCTGAAGAAGCCTTAAAACCTTTCAGCGAGTTTCACAGCCGTTATGTGGGAGAGGGGGAAGTTTTTGTTAAACCTTCCTTGAAGGCTTATATTTTTTTCCTCATAACCTTCGTTATTAATTTGTTTATACTCTACAGGGGTGTAAGCAGGGGAATAGAAGCCTTTGCAAAGATAGCTTTGCCTACCCTTTTTATTCTCGCAGTGATACTCGTTGTTCGTGTTTTGCTTATAGAAACTCCGAACGGTACTGCAATGGACGGCTTGAATTTCCTTTGGTATCCGGATTTTTCAGCCTTAGCGGATCCCCAGATATGGATTGCCGCTGCGGGTCAAATATTTTTTACTCTAAGCTTGGGATTTGGAGCTATAGTCACTTATGCTTCCTATGTTAAGAGGAATCAGGATATAACCCTTAGTGGTCTAACCGCTTCAACCATAAATGAAACAGCGGAGGTAATACTCGGTGGATCCCTTGTCATACCTGCTGCCATAGCCTTCTTCGGGGTCAGTAATGCGGTTGCCATAGCGGAATCAGGTGCCTTTACCCTCGGTTTTATGAGCTTGCCCGCCATATTCTCAGGTATGAGCGGGGGTCAGTTTCTCGGTTTTCTGTGGTTTTTCTTACTCTTCTTTGCGGGTTTAACTTCATCCATAGCATTGATGCAACCTGTTATTGCCTTTTTTGAGGATGAGTATCAGCTGTCCCGTAAGGCTTCCGTAACCATAACGGGACTTATAGTATTTGTAAGCGCCCATTTAGTCATATTTACAAAGAAATCTCTTAATGAAATGGACTTCTGGGCGGGTACCATCGGTGTTGTAATTTTTGGTCTTATTGAGCTTATACTTTTCATGTGGATATTCGGAGGTAAAAGGGCGTGGAAGGAGATAAACAGGGGAGGAATAATAAGGGTTCCGAGGTTTTTCTATTTTGTTATAAGGTATATAACACCCGCCTACCTTATTATCCTTATAGGTGTATGGGGTTATTCTTATTTGCCCACATATTTAAAGGAAAAAGGACCGGATGTGTGGCTTGCCAGGGGTTATATAATCTTTTTATTCTGTATATTGGCTCTGTTAGTCTTCCTTTCAAAGAAAAGGCGGAGGCTTGAGGTTGAAGGGTAGTGCCCTTTTGTTTATGATCCTCTCATGGCTTATTATATGGGGGTTGCTTGTTTTTTGCTTTACCTTGCTTTTCACTAAGGGTGAGGAGGTAATTGAAAGGTTTACCTCAAAGCGTGAAGAATTTGCAGATGATGAAGAGGAAATTACTTGATATATACGGGTTCTAATTTAAATACATCCTCTCCTTCTTTAAAATCTTTAAGCTTTTCGTAGGCGTACATACCTCCGAAGGCTGAGAATGGAAAGAAGGGAAGGACTATATTGCTTTTGCATATTCTATCTTGCCAGAAGGGAAGGGTTATTCCCATACCATCTATATCTTCTCCTTTATATATTTTTATTTCGGATATTTTATCCTCTTCCGCTATCCTGTAGATGATATGGGAGCTTACCTTAAGATAAGGTATCTTGGGATAGTCTGAATGTGTATATCTTGCAAGTATTTCAAGATTTTCGTAAGAGACAACAGGTCTGTCGTATAAATAAGCCCATGTTTTTACAAAGGTTATACCTATTCTTAAAGATGTTAGATAACCTACACCCCTTGACACCGCAAAGGCGGAGAATTCTGATATGTCTATGTTTAGTTCTTCAAGTAGCTTTGGCATGTTTTCTAAGGTTTTTTTGTCCGTGTGTAGATAATGAAGGAGTTCTAACTTTCCGTTGCATATTACCGATATATTTGTAAAGGCAAAGGATGTGTCTATTGAAAGTATTTTAAACATTTATGTAATCCCCGTCTTTAAGGACGGTAATGTGAGGTAGTTTTTCTTCAATCTCCTGGGTTACTTCATTATAGCAGAAGGGTTTTATATGCATTGCATATATTTTAATATCTTCCCTTTTCAGATTTTCCATATCTTCTTTCAAGGTTTCGGGTGTGTTGTGTTTGCTTGCCAAGGCTATATCATCCATGTAGGAAGGGAAGGACACATCCGTTATAACCGCCTTGATCCTTGAATCTTTGTTTACTATTTCCCAGGTTTTACTATTCTTGTAGGTATCACCGGTAAACAGTATAGCCCTATCTCCCCTGTATATTATGTAACTCAGGGCTTTCACCGAGTGATTGCTTTCGTAGGGGTATATCTTCATATCTTCAAGATTAAAGCTTCTTCCCGGTTTTATATCAATGTAGTTTATGGCATAGTCAGAAGTTTTAAGGAGTCTTATGGAGCTGAATTCGGGCCAAATATCCCAGTTCATTATGTGGTTTTTGAGTGCATCAAGCGTTTCTTTATGTCCGTAAATATTAAGGGGTTTTGTCCTTTCTTTAAAGGTGAAATCTATAAGGAATGCTATGTCTATAATATGATCAAGGTGGGCGTGGGTAAGTAGTATGTTGTCTATTTTTATACAGTCTTTACCGAGCCCTTCTATTATGTTACCCGCATCTATGAGGGTCTTCTCTGATAGTTGAATACATGTGCTTTTCATATTCTTGAATATGCTTCCGTGGGACCCCAATATTTTTATTTCCATACTAATCTCCGTATCTTTCCTTTATCCTTAAAACCTCATCCATATTTTCAATAAGTATATCCGCAAATTCAGGATCAAAGATCTTTCCCCTGTTTTCTTTTACAAAATCTATAACCTTCTCAATGGGCCAAGGTTCCTTGTAGGGTCTTTTTGATGTAAGGGCATCAAATACATCCGCAACCGTCGTCATTCTACTGAATGGATTTATTTCCTTTCCTTTTTTGCCATGCGGATAACCCTTTCCGTCCCATCTTTCATGATGTTCCAAGGCTATAATTGCAGCCATCTGTAGCAACTCACTTTCACTATCTTTTAGGATCTCATAACCTATTAGTGTGTGCTTTTTCATTATCTCCCATTCTTTTTCATCAAGTCTGCCCGGTTTTGTTAGGATTGAATCTGGAATACCTATCTTTCCTATGTCGTGCATGGGTGATGCTATCATAACATTTTCGCAGTCTTCCTTTCTGTAGCCTGACTTTTCTGCTATTAATCTTGTTATTAATCCTATCCTAATTATGTGGTTGTATGTTTCCGGATCCTTGTATTCCGCAGCGTAGGATAGTCTAAGAACCGCTTCCTTATAAGCGTCATAGATTTTTTTATAAAGCAACGAATTTTCAATAACCGATGCGGCATAAGCACCTATGAATGTAAACAGTTCAACATCTTCCTTACTGAAGGTACCTTCTTTTTTGTTTATTGCTTCAAACACACCCAATATGTTTCCCTTTTTGTCATAAAGGGGAATGGCGAGAATATTCCTCGTTTTGTAACCGGTAGTCATATCAATTTCCTTGTTGAATCTCGGATCCTTGTAGGCATCGTGTATTACAAGTGTTTTCCCCGTAGTGGCTACAAAGCCTGCTATACCCTTATCCGCTGGTATTTTTATCCTTGAGACGCCGTGGGCTACCTTTGTCCACAGTTCTTTTTTTTCTTTATTGAGTAGGAAAATACTGCATCTATCTACTTCAAGCAGATCCCTTGAAAGGTCAGATAACATTATAAGCAATTTGTCCGTATCCCGTTCTTCACTTATAATCTCAGCCGCTTGAAGAAGCCTTTTTAACTTATCAAATTCTTTCACATCGGTAAAAGTACCTGTCCCTTTATTTTAGTCCATATTATCCTATAAGTATAGATATGTGGTTTATACTGCTTTTAACGATATTCATCTTCTCCTTCTCTTACGGTGAAAGGATTATAGTGAAACCTAAGAACGGTGGCTATGTAAAGACTTTGGGATTTCAAATTAAAAAGCATATAGAGAGGGCGGGTATATATGTAATAGAGGTAGGTGAGGGTGAAGTCTATGAGGTGTTGGAGAAGTTAAGAAAGGATCCCTCCGTTGAGTATGCGGTTAAGGATTTTATTATTAAGGCTCAGACTATCTGTCCGCTTCCTCAAAATCAGTGGTGGATGAATATGATAAATCTCGCGGGAGCTAAAAATTTTTGTAACAGTTATAATCCTGTGACCGTAGCGGTTATAGACACGGGTGTTGATTACAATCATGAGGATCTTCAGGGGAGGATATGGATAAATGCGGGTGAGGTATGCGGTAACGGTAAGGACGATGACAACAATGGTCTTATAGATGATTGTGTGGGTTATGACTTCGTGAACGATGACGGAGACCCTTCAGATGACAACGGTCACGGCACCCACATTGCGGGCATAATATCTGCCGTTGAAGACATTGATGACAATGTGGAGGGGATAAATGCTGGAGCAAAAATAATGGTTATAAAGGTTCTTGACAGTCAGGGGATGGGTTATGTCTCCGATCTTATTGAGGGTATCTACTATGCGGTGGATAATGGGGCAAAGGTTATAAATCTTAGCTTGGGGTCGGAGATATCCTTTGTGTGTGATGATATAAATATGCTTTTAAAACCTTTGGAGGAGGCATTTGTTTACGCCCAAAGCAAGGGAGTATTGATAGTTTCTGCTGCAGGTAATGAAAACCTGAATCTTGACAACACCCTTTATATTCCCGCTTCTATAAGAACAGACAATCACATAGTTGTGGGGGCGGTAAATCCTTCTATTGAGAGGGCGGACTATTCAAATTATGGTATAAGAACGGTAGATGTGGGAGCACCAGGGGGTGATGTGGGTACGGGAAACTCTTCTGAGATATGCAGTTTGGCTCCAGGTAACGGTGAAGCCCTTATGGTGGGTACTTCTATAGCGGTACCTTTCGTATCGGGTATAGCATCCTTAATATATTCATGCACGAACGAAACAGATTTCAGGAGGGTAAAGGCGGGCATTTTGTTATCCGCATGGGAAAACAGGGTGCCTTCCCTTCAAGGTGTATTTATGACGGAGGGTGTGGTGAATGCAAACGATTCCCTCAATTTGTTTGACAAACCCGCCATATTCAGTATAGAACCTTCTCTTGCTTCTCCTGGAACTCTTATAAGAATAAAGGGTGTAAATTTCGGATCTCCCGGCAGTGTATATATTGACGGTGTACCCATTACGCACCAGAGTTGGACGGATACACTTATAGAGGTTAAAGTCCCTACTAATATTAATGTTGACCCCAATAATCCCCTTAAATCCGTTGAGGTTGAGGATAATAATTTGGTAAGGAGTAATAGCTATCTACTGCAGGTTTACTCTAACAATGTATCTCCGAATGTCAGACTGTGTGCAGATAATTTGTCCGGTCCTGCGCCCCTTGAGGTAACGGTTAAAGCCTTTGCGGATGACCCAGACGGCTACATCGTGGATTACAGGTGGAATATACCCAGATCAGTTACCTATAAGGTCAATAAGGATACGGAAAAGGTTATAGTCTTTAATGAGCCAGGCACTTATACAATAAGTGTTACCGTTGTTGATAACAAAAACGGGGAAGCTTCTGATAAAATAGGTGTGCTTGTTACTTACGGACCCTCATCCGGTACCAGGAAAGGATGTTTTATAGCGAGTGCGGTTTATGGCGAAGATTCACCCTTTACCGAAATCTTGAGGAATCTAAGGGATACTGTACTCTTTAAATTTGAATTAGGAAAAAACTTGGTGGAGCTTTATTATAAATACTCTCCCCCTATTGCTGAATTTCTTAAGGCAAACCCCTACTTATCGTATATAACCTTTTTCATTCTCTTGCCCTTGGTTGCCTTCTCATGGTTTATGCTGTATGTTTCCCTTCTATTTAAGTTTGTGCTTCTTTTTGCCTTTATCCTGCTCTACTACCTGAGGTATGAGAAAAAATAGGATAAGGATATTTTTAGCTTCCGTGATATTTTCAGCTGTTTCCATTGCTATATTTTTTTACTTCGGTTTGCTTGATTATTTTAGGATGCAACCCTTTGATCTTATAACTAAGATTGCGAGGGAGGATTCAAAGATCAGTGACGATATTGTTGTAATTTTGATAGATGAAACAACGCTTAAGGCTATGGATCCGGTTGTGGGCAGATGGCCCTGGCCAAGGTGGGTTCATGCGGAGGTTATAAGATTCCTTAAGGATGCTGGGGCAAAGGCTATTATCTTTGATATTCTTTTTACGGAAAGATCCGAGGATGATAAATTCCTTGCGGAAGCTACAAAGTATGCGGGCAATGTTATCCACAGCGCCCTTATTTACAGGGATGAGGGCGAAGGCTTTGATGTAGGAAGACCCCTTCCAGAGGAATTTATTAAAAGATTCGGTATAAAAGTGAAGGGAAACTTTTATGATAATAACAACAACTTTACCCTTCCTGTGCCCGATCTTATCGCTACATCCAGGGGGATAGGTATAGTTACGGTTGAATCGGACAGTGACGGGGTTTACAGAAGGATAAAGGTCTTCAGAAAATACGGTAACGTATATTTCCCGTCCCTTTTTATCTCTCCGTACATATACCTTAACGGTATAAAGGAGGCGGAGTTAAGGGAAGGAATATTAAAGGTTGGTGCTTTTAATATACCTGTTGATGAAAAGGGTATGTTGTTGATAAACAACTACGGTGTAGTAGAACCTTATTCTATGAGTGCAATACTTAAGACAATTCAAGCTATCAATCGCGGTGAGCTTTCAGAGATGGAAATAGATCCTACCCTTTTTGATGGGAAGATAGTTTTTATAGGGGCGAGTGCAGTAGGTCTTGAAGATCTTAAAAATATACCAGTGGGAAATGCAAAGCCAGGTGTTTATATGCATGTTTTTGCTTTGAGCAATCTTTTAAAGGGTGATTATGTTATAGAAATAGATAGGCTTTGGGAGTTTTTTTTAACACTCGGTGCTTCCTTTCTTATAGCGGGTATTATTTCTTTTTCTAACAATCTTTATCTCCAAGTATTTTCAATACCGGTGATCGTAAGTTTACTGATCACCCTTTCCTACATGCTTTTTATCAGCGGATACTTCCTTTCCCCCGTGTATCCTGTTTTCTTTACGGTTTCCTCTTCTGTGTTTTCCTTAGCCTTGAGAAGTGCAACTGAAGGCAGGGAGAAAAGGAAAATAAGGAGATTCCTTGAACAGTATGTATCTCCCGCCATAGTTGCCAAGATAGTTGAAAACTATGAGGAATTTATAAAAGCGGGGCAGGGTAAGAGGGCGTACATCTCAGTGTTATTTGCTGACATCCGCGGATTTACAGCCCTTTCGGAAAAGAAAACACCAGAAGAGGTTGTAAGGTTTCTTAACAGCTATTTTGCCCTTATGTCAGAGATTGTCTTTTCTAATAAGGGGACCCTTGACAAATTTATAGGCGATGCCCTCATGGCATTTTGGGGTGAGCCTGTGGAGGTGGAAAATCCCTCTTTTATGGCTGTAAAAACTGCCTTAGAGATGCGTAAAAAGTTGGAGGAATTTAACAGGAAAAGTGTCGCGGGTTTTCCGCCCGTAAGGGTAGGCATAGGTATAAACAGGGGTTATGCGGTTGTGGGAAACATAGGATATGAGAAGAAGCTTGACTATACCGCGATAGGGGATGTAGTCAATACCGCTTCCCGCCTTGAAAACCTTACCAAGGATGTGGGGGCAACAATACTGATATCTCGGAATGTTTATGAAGATGTAAAAGATAAGGTTGTGTGCAGGTATGTGGGTAGTTTCCTTTTAAGGGGAAAGATGCACAGGATTAGGGTTTATGAACCCCTTATGCTTGTAGAAGAGGTGGAGCGTACCTATATTGAAACCGTGGAACATTTAAACAAGGGAGTTATCTTATGGGAGGGGGGCAAGAGGGAAGAGGCTTATGATGTTTTCAAATATGTTGCGGAAAATTGTGGTGATAATTACCTAAAAGATATTGCAAAAAGACATATGAATATAATAAAAGGAGGTGCGGAAAAATGAAGGTATTGATATCTTTGTTGGGATTTATTTTTATCTTTGCCAATGCCCAGACCATGTATGTTAAGAGCTTGAGGGCAAAAATATACGAAAAACCCCACATAGGTTCAAAGGTTGTAGCTACAATAAAGAAAGGGGAGAAGGTGAAAGTCTTGGATAAGAAAGGTAACTGGCATTTTGTAAAGTACGACGGTGTTAAGGGATGGGTGTATTCTTTACTTATAGGTCCAGACAAACCGCCTGAAGGGATTCCCGTTTTGGGGGGTGAGAAGGAATCTGATATTATAAAGGGTAGGAAAAGGAGCTCAACCAATATAACCGCCGCTGCATCAAGGGGTCTCACGGAGGATTTCAGAAAGAGGAAGAAGGAAAAGTATGTATCAAATTACAGAAGCCTTCAGAAGGTGGAAGCTATAAGGATAAGTAAGGAAGAGATTGAAGAGTTCGGGGAGAAGCTAAAATGAGATTTCTTTTGTGTTTGCTTATTTTTTCTTTTTTTATTTCCTTTGCTGACGAAAATTTTAGAACAAGGAAGCATGTTGAAAGATGGTACAAGGTTACCGATGAGGATATAAGGGCTGAGGTCCTTCTCGGCAGGGAGGTTGCAGCCAAGATATTGGGCAAGTATGATCTTGTGGATGACGAAGCCCTTCAAATTTATGTAAATAAGGTTGGTAAATATCTTGCCTTATATTCGGGCAGGGGGGAACTTGATTTCAAGTTCGGGGTTGTTAATTCCGAAGAGATAAACGCTTATTCAACTCCTGGAGGGTATGTTTTTGTAACCCTCGGGGCGATAAAAAGGATGAGGAATGAAGCGGAGCTTGCAGGGGTTTTAGCCCACGAGATAGGTCATGTTGCTCATATGCATGTTATAAAAGACCTTGACTTTAAAGGAAAGGGTATGCCCTCTTCCAGTCTTGTTATGATATTATCCGGTGGTACACAAACTATAAGTGTTACCTTTTCGGAACTTATTGACAAAGCAACGGACATTTTGTTTGAGAGAGGTTTCAGAAAGGAGGAAGAATTTGAGGCGGATGAAACGGGGGTTATCATAATGGCGATGGCGGGATATGATCCAGAGGCGTATGTGGAATTTTTAAAAAGGACAAAATATGAATCCGTAACCCATCCCAATAATAAGGAAAGGGTTGAACGTTTAATGCATGTTATAGATGAACTTAAGTTTCAAGGCGGTAAAAGGATGGGAGAAAGGTTTGTAAAAAATGTTAAGGGTTTTTAAACTTTCACTGATTTTGCTTTTTTCCTGCTTCTTCACTTCTTATGGGGATGAGTTTCACTATAAAAATATTCCCATAGGAGGAAGGGGTGGTTATATGGGAGGTGCATATACCGCCGTTTCCGACGATCCCTCGGGATGTTTTTATAACCCCGCGGGTATAGTATATAAGGTCGGAAGGTCCCTTTCTTTGAGCGGTAATATATACACAATATCGGAAAAGAGATACATAGGTCCCCTTAAGGGTATAGACGGTAGTCGTTACGATTGGGTGCTTGAGTCATCAAAACTCTCACCGAGCTTCTTCGGTATAGTTGATGAGATCGGAAATTTGAAGGTGTGTTTTTCCTATGCGGTACCAGATTATATATTCAGGGATCAACATCAAATCTTTTACAATGTAAGATCAATCTTTCCAGACAATCCCATTTCAACTTATATCATAGACATCTACGATGTTGATAACACCTATCTTGTAGGTCCTTCCGTAGCCTATGAAATAAGCGAGAGGCTTTCTGTGGGGTTAACCTTGTATCTCCACTACAGAAGTGTTGATATTTTAAGAAACCATCTTCTTATTTTCTCCAAAGGTGAATCGGTTCAGGCTAACTACAGGGAATCCCTTGAGGAGTATGGTATAAAGCCCATCATCGGATTGATGCTTACCCCCTTTGAAAAGTTTTCCGTAGGATTAAAGGCTTCCAAGAATTTCATCTTTTACAGCGATAAGTTTATTCAAGGTATGATGTCTCCGATAGGACTTACTGGCGGTTTATCTTACGATTATATTTCCGACAGAACACCCAGAAAGACTCCTTACGAATATACGGTCGGTTTTGCTTGGTTTCCCTCTCCTTCCTTTTTACTTGCCCTTGATATAGATTATTTCCCCCGCCCGAGTTCAGAATATATAGATGTTTACAACTTTTCTGTAGGATCAGAAATTTACATAAGGGATGATATCGCTTTAAGATTAGGGGCATACACGGATTTTTCAAATGTACCGCCTTTGAAGGAAAATGAGGTGAACCAGAGGGAGAAGCTTGATATCTACGGTTTGTCCGCAAGTATAAGTTACTTTACCTTTTCTTCGGAGATTACATTGGGAGTGGGTTATCAGTTCGGTACGGGAAAGGCTCAAGTTATAGCGGGCAGTCCTGAAATTCAGGATATAAGCTATAAAAATATAATCCTGTCCCTTTCAACTGTTTACAATTACTGAGTTTTCTTTTTAAAGGGGGGAAGATACTTCCTCAACTGGAATAATACATATATGATAAGGCCCAGAACTGTTAGTATAACTGCGGTTATATTTGCACCCCTTTCCATGATCCTTATAAGGGTATCGTAGATAAACAGATATATAAGATAAAAACCGTAAAGTACTAATAGATTGGAAAATATCTGCCACAAATAGTGGAGCGCTTTTCTCATTTGGCTATTTATTATATCAGTATTCGTAGCATATTCTGAGGGTGCTTACCACATTCCTCCCGAGGGCATTCAGGTTGTAGCCCCCCTCTAAGCTGAAAAGTACGGGTATGTTAATCTCTTTGCATACACCGAGGATACTTTCAATTATCAATTCTATTCCCTTATCTGTAACCTGAAGCATGGTTAGTGGATCCTCTTCGTGAAGGTCATAGCCTGCGGATACAAGCATTATGGACGGTGAAAACCTTTTGACAGCTTCGGGTAATATTGTTTTATATGCCTTTTTGTATTCCTTATCACCTGCATAGGCGGGCATTGGGATGTTGAGGGTGTAGCCTTCTCCTTTGCCCCTTCCCCTTTCCGCTTCGCTTCCAGTACCTGGGTAAAAGGGAAACTGGTGGGTTGAAAAGTAGAAGACTGTATCATCCTCATAGAAGGAGCGTTGTGTTCCATTACCGTGATGGGCGTCAAAGTCAACTATGAACACTTTTTCGTATCCGAGTTTTTGTGCATATCTTGCACCTATCGCTATATTGTTGAATATGCAAAATCCCATAGCCCTTGAATATTCCGCATGATGTCCGGGGGGTCTTACAGCACAGAATACCGCTTCCGCATCTCCCTTCTTTATAAGATCTATACCCTTAGTAACACCTCCTACCGCATAAAGGCTTACCTCATAAGTATAACTGTTTGCATAGGTATCGGGATCAAGGTATCCTCCACCGCCTTCACAGAATTCTTTTATCTCTTGAATATACTGGTAGTCATGAACTTCTCCTATATCCTCAACCTTAGCCCTTACGGGTTTTTCAATCGGTATCTTGTCCTTTAACTCACTGCGTTTAAAGTGTTCCATTATGGATTCAAGTCTACCTTTGTGTTCGGGATGACCTTCCGCATTATGTTTCAGATATATATCATCGTATATAAGATAGGTTCTCATCCGAAAACCTCATGAATCCTTTTCTTAAGATCTTCAATATCATCATCTTCGCTGATACCTAAGTGTTCCATCAGTTTTCCTATGCTTACCCACCTCTTTAAAACCATACCTTGTGTAAGGAGGTATTCAAAGGGTTCTTCGTCCTTAACCAAGCCCAGATCGTAAAGGAATTTCTGAAAGAATCTCGCATATAAAAGGTGCAGGACCGCATGTTCTATACCGCCTATGTATATATCAACGGGCATCCAGTAATCAGCTTTTTCCTTTGAAAATGGCTCTATACTGTTTGTGGGATCGCAGTATCTTAAAAAATACCATGATGAATCAAAGAAGGTGTCCATCGTGTCCGTTTCCCTTCTTGCGGTACTTCCGCATTTAGGACATTTTGTTTTTACGAATTCTTCCGAGGTGGCTAAGGGGTTGCCCTTACCCGTGAACCTTACATCCGTTGGAAGTTCAACGGGAAGATCTTCATAAGGTACAGGCACGATCCCGCATTTGTCACAGTATATAACGGGTATAGGTGTCCCCCAGTATCTCTGCCTTGAAATGTTCCAGTCCCTTAGTCTGTATGTAACCTTGGGTTCACCGAACCCCTTTTCTTTGAACCAATTGGGCATCTTCCTTTTTGCTTCAGAGGAATGCATACCGGTAAATGGTCCAGAATCCTTCAGAATCCCTTCACCCTCGTAAGCCTTATCCCTTATTTCTTCTGCGGGCATCACCACATACTTTATGGGTAGGCGGTACTTCATTGCAAATTCGTAGTCCCTTTGATCGTGAGCTGGGACCGCCATTATTGCGCCGGTGCCGTATTCGTAAAGTACATAGTTGGCGGTCCATACGGGTATCCTTTCCCCGTTTGCGGGATTTTCTGCATAAACTCCCAAGAATTCACCTTCCTTTTCTTTTACAAGACTCCTTTCTCTTGTAGAAAGCCCTTTTAGTTTTTCAATAAAAGCCTTTACTTCCTTATATCTTCCACCCTTCTTCGCCAGTTTTTCTACCGATGGGTGTTCTGGTGCGAGAATGAGGAAGGTTGCACCGAAAAGGGTATCTGGTCTTGTGGTGAATACCTCAATCGTTTCATCTTCTACTTTGAATCTTATAAGGGCGCCCTCCGATCTTCCTATCCACTGCCTTTGTTGGGCTATAACCCTTTCGGGCCATTTACCTTCAAGTTTTTCAAGATCTTTAAGTAGCCTCTCCGCATAGGCGGTTATCTTCAGATACCATGAGGGAACACTCTTCTGAATTATTTCCGTTCCGCATCTCCAACATTTACCGTCTATGACCTGTTCATTGGCAAGGACCGTTTCATCATGAGGACACCAGTTGACCGTTGCTTCCTTTCTGTAAGCTATACCCCTTTCAAGCATCTTCAGAAATATCCATTGATTCCACCTGTAATAATCCTTTTTACATGTTGCTATCTCCCTTGACCAGTCATAGGAAAATCCTAATCTTTTTAGCTGATTTTTCATATAAGCTATGTTTTCATCTGTCCACTTGGCGGGATGTATGCCCTGTTTTATTGCCGCATTTTCAGCAGGAAGACCGAAGGCATCCCATCCCATGGGGTGCAGAACATTAAATCCTTTCATTTTATGTATCCTTGCTATGGCATCCCCTATGGTGTAGTTCCTTACATGACCCATGTGTATCCTGCCGGAAGGATAGGGAAACATTTCAAGAACATATTTCTTTTTTCCTTTCCCTTCCGAGCTTTTAAATACACCCTCTCTTTCCCATATCTTTTGCCATTTTTCCTCTATTTCGTGAGGATTGTAACCCTTCATGGGTAAATATATTAAACCACTTCTATTATTAGATTATTGTATTTATCAACTGTAAGCTTATAGCCGGGTGGTACAACGGTTGTTGAAGAGTATTCAACTATTACCGCAGGTCCTTCCAAATAGGTTCCGTGATTCAGTTTTTCCCTGTTATATATGGGTGTATCAATCCATTCATGATTGAAGAAAACCTTTCTTTTAAATAGGAAGGCATCCTTTAAGGTGTCCTTCCTTTCAAATTCCTTGAAGGACGGTTTTTCCGTCGTTCCTATCACCCTGACCCTTATATTAACGATTTCTACCTTTCTGTCTTCCATTTTATAGCCGTAAAGCCTTTCATACTCCCTTTCAAAATCAATCCTCGGATTTTCCCCAGACCATCTGACTATTAATTCATAAGATTGACCTGCATATCTCATATCCAAGAGTCTTTCCGTAAGTATATTCTTTTCCTCTATCCCTTCCTTTAATAAGTCCTCTATTCCTTTCTTTTCAAGCATAAGGAACATTTCACCTATATGTTCAACAGATGTTTCCTCCGCATCAAGCATTACGGTTGTGGAGTAATCCCTTATAAAATCCGTTGTAATAAGCCCTATTGCTGACAATAAACCCGGATTTCTCGGAACAAGTATCTTTTTTATATTCATAAGCTCCGCCACATAGCATGCATGCATACCCCCTGCACCTCCGAAGGAAACAAGTGTAAAATCCGCAGGATCGTAACCCCTTTCAACGGATATAACCCTTACAGCCTTTGACATGTTTGTGTTTGCCACGGACACTATACCCCATGCAAGCTCCGTAGGTTCCATATCCTTTTCCTTCGCAAGTTTATCTATAAACTCCCTACTTCTTTCCGGATAGATATTCATTTTTCCGCCCAAGAAGAACTCGGGTACAAGTCTGTTAAGATAGAGGTTTGCATCGGTTACCGCTACCTTTTCCCCTTTTCCGTAACATGCTGGTCCTGGATCCGCACCGACGCTTTCTGGTCCTACCCTTAAGGCTCCGCCCTCATCAAAGTATGCTACCGATCCTCCGCCCGCTCCTACCGTGTGAATGTCAATGGATAGCACCTTCATAGTAAAATTGCCCACGCTTATGTCCGTTGTTATGGAAGGTCTGTTATCCCTTATAAGGGACACATCTGTGGATGTTCCTCCCATATCAAAGGTTATAAGGTTTTTAAAACCTGCCAGCTTACCTATATAATTGGCTCCTATAACACCTCCCGCTGGTCCCGACAGAACGGTTTTTACCGGCTCTTTAAGGGTCAATTCAAGGGGCGAAATCCCGCCGTTAGAATGCATTATATTTATCCTTACATCCTTACCGAGACAATTTTTTATATCCGCAAAGTACTTTGAGATTATGGGTATTACACATGCATTGGCAACTGTTGTTATGGTCCTTTCATACTCTCTGAACTCTCCGAGGATCTCGTGGGATAGAGATACATGTATATCAAGCTCAGCCAAAGCCTTTCCTATCCTTTTCTCATGTTCCGGATTTGCGTATGAGTGCAACAAACATATCGCTACAGCTTCCGCCCCTTTTTCTCTTATCCACCTTTTAATATGCTCAAGCTCATCCCTTTCAATATCCTTAATTATTTCTCCCTTATAATCAATCCTGCAGTCTATTCCTATCCTCATTTCCCTCGGTACTGGTACTTTGCCCTTTCTGTAGTGAAGGTTATAGAGTTCTTTCCTGTTTTGCCTTCCTATCTCTATAACATCCTCAAAACCCTTGTTCGTTACCAATACGGTTTTTGCTACCTTGCCTTCCAACAGGGCATTTGTTGCAACCGTCGTCCCGTGTATAAGAATTATTCCGGATGTGGCAGACAGATCACTAAGGCCTTTGCATATAGCAAGGGATGGATTTTTCGGAGTTGAAGGTATTTTATATATTCTTAATTCATTACCATCAAATAAAACAAAATCGGTAAAGGTTCCTCCTGTATCAACACCTACTATTTTCATTGACCGCAACAATCACCCTTTGACTTCTTTCTTGTTGACCTGTAAACCAGAAAAGCTCCCAAGATACCTATAAGCAGTAGGAAAATAATTTCATCCAATTAACTTACCCCCCTGATATGTCAAAAAGGCAACCGCCCATGCTACAACAAAGCTGTAAACTAAGAAGATAAGGGAATACTTTATTCCTATCTCCCTTGCCATGGTTGCAACGGTACCAAGGCACGATGTGTATATAAGTATAAATATCATAAAAGAGAGGGCGGACAGAGGGGTGAAAGAGTTTTTTATTACAGCTCTGAGGGATTTATCTTCTTCCTCTTCAACTTCTGCAATACTTAGTGAAGGACTAAAAACGCCTACTATTCCATCCTTAAGGGCATTGCCGAAACCCTTTATGAGTTCAACTCCTTTCTGGGAAAGATCTTCCTTTTCATACTCTTTTTCCTCTTCTCCTGCATAAATTGTACCCATTGATCCTATTACCACTTCCCTCGCAAGGAAGGCGGGTATTAAGGATGTGGTAGCCTTCCAATCGTCTATTCCTATGGGTGAAAAAACCGGGACGAGGACCCTTCCTATCTTTGAGGCTACACTCTTTGACATGTCCTCACCGGGCGGTATATTTATGAGTAACCATATAAGTATGGATGTACCGAATATAAGGGTTCCAGCCCTGTAAAGAAAATCCTTTACATGTATCCATACTATGGTAAGTACCGAAAATAAGGGGGGAAACCTGTAGGGCGGAAGCTCCATGACAAAATGGGAAATGGTTTCTTTAATGAAGAATTTTCTTAATATGAATGCTGTTATAACTCCTACAACAATTCCTATGAGGTAAAGGGAACCTATTACAAGGGCGGGTCTTTCAAAGAACAGGACCGCAAAAAAGGAAAATACTACAAGCCTTGCAGGACATGACATGAAGGGTATCATGCTTATAACTATCAATTTTTCCTTCAGGCTCGTTGCGGTTCGTGTTGCTACTATGGCGGGTACATTGCAACCGAATGCTAACATGATGGGTATAACATGTTTACCGTGAAGGCCAAGCTTATGCATTACCCTATCCGCCAGAAAGGCTATCCTCGGTAGATATCCAGACATTTCAAGGTAGGTGAGGAGAAAGTAGATAACACCTATGAGCGGAACAAAGGTGAGAACAAAACCCACACCGCCCACCACAGCCTCGCTGAAAAAATCCATGAGCCACACTGGAGCATTGACCGATAAAAGCAGGTTTATAATCAAAGCACCTACGAACTCATTTATTGCAAAGTCAACCCAGTCTACGAAAGGTGTTGAGAAATCAAAGGCTATTTTAAACATCAGGAATATTATTACGACCAAGGAAATTATTCCCATAAATGGATGGAGAATTATCTTATCTATGGTATCCGTGATATCCTTGTAATGTTCACCCTTCCTTTTAAAGACCTCATGGAATAAACCATTTGCAAAGGCATATCTCTCATCTCTTATTATGTCTTCTATGTTTTTACCGTACAACTTTTCAAACTTTTCCCTTACTTCTCTGTATTTTTCGGAGGAAATGATAAGTTCAAGGGTTTCCCTTGTTGTTTTGTTCTCTTCCGATTTTATTTTATCAATGACTTTTTGGAGCTCATCGGAGTAATTAAGCTTAGGTTTTTTCTCCGCTGAGATAGCATCTATGATGGCGGGAAGTATATTATGTACACCTTTACCTTTATTACCTATGGTTTTTACTATGTTAACATTTAGAAGCTCAGCCATTTTTTCTGTGTCTATCTCTATTCCCATCTTGTCCGCTTCATCAATCATGTTAAGAACTATGACCGTCGGTATTTCAAACTCCAGTAGCTCTACTGTAAGATTCAGTGCCCTTTCAAGATTCGTAGCTTCAACGATGTTGACAATAACATCCGGTTTTTCCTTTTTCAAAAAATTAACCGCTATTTTTTCGTCTTCAGAAAGGGGTTCAAGGGTATATATGCCGGGTAGATCAATTATCTTTATTGTGTAACCGCTGAATTTTACTGTTGCTTCCTTTTTCTCTACTGTGGTGCCTGGCCAGTTTCCTACCTTAAGGTTTAACCCTGCAAGTCTGTTAATGATGGTGGTTTTTCCTACATTGGGATTTCCTGCAAAGGCTACCTTTATCAGAGATTGCATTATCCCTTAACTTTTATATATTCCGCAAGCTTTTTATCAAGAACCACCCTTAAAGAATTTATCTTTATAACAAGATTCCTACCGCTTTTCATTAAAAGTTTAACCCTCTTACCCTTTTTTATACCCATGGCTTCAAGTCTTTTAACCAACGGACTGCCATTATTGGTTATCTCAACTATTTCAACCTCACTACCCGTTTTTACATTTCCCATGCATTCCATGACCTTACCACCTCAGTTGAGATTAAGATACAATATCAATTGAAGTTTGTCAATGTGAGATAAGACATAAAAATAACCCGTATTAAGTTTTTTCCATAAAATCCCTGACAAGCTCTTCCGCCCTTCTTTGACTATACTTGTAATATGTATCTATGGTAAGTCTTACATTTGAGTGACCCGCAAACTCTTTAACTACTTCTGCAGGAAATCCTTGATTTACAAGATTGGTTATATAAGTGTGTCTGAAACTGTGAATACTGAAATCAATATTCAATCTCTTTGATAACCTGTCCGTATAAACTTGAAGAATACCCCTCTTTATCCTGAAGTTGTCTTCAAAGTTTTCTATCCATTTAAGTAATTTATTTGTTGCATTGTATGTTTCCTGTTTTGAAGCCCCTAATATTGGGACGAGCCTCCCTTTATACCTTTTGGTCATATGAGGTTCAAGTTTTATCCACAGAATACCGCTTTTATCCAGATAAAAACACTTTTGGTTAAGTGATTCAAACTCTATGAGTCTTATTCCGCTGTATAAAAAGAGGGTGTATATTTTTTCATATTTTTTACCTTTGACCGCATTCATTATGTTTTCTACCTCTTCTTTTGTTAAAGCCCTCGGATAAACGGGTGTTTTCCTTACATTAATTTCTTCCCTTACATCTTCTATGGCTTTTTCCAATTCAACATAAAGATCCTTGTCTATATAATTCCTTTTGTGTAAGAATTTGAAAAAATGTTTTGCAGCGGATAGATGGGCTAAGATGGAAGAAGGTTTAAGATTTGTATTGTCAATATATTTGTAGATAGCTGTCGGATTCAAATCCTCTATACTGTTTAAACCTGTTGTATTTATAAACTTTTTCATGTGCCTTACATAGGAGTCAATAGTTTTTTGACCTTTTGTCTTCTCAAGATTTTTCTTCCAGGCATCTATAAGCCTATCCATTTCCTTCTCCGAGCTTTGATTTTAACTTCTCTATCTCCATATCCTTATTCAATATATCACGATCCTTTTCCAATATAACCCTTTGTATTTCAATGTCTTTTGAGGCTAATTCGTGTTCATACTGCCTTAGCTTTGTTTCAAGTGTTTTAATTTCCTCTTTAAGATGCTTGAGTTCTTCTTTAAGCGACTCAACCTCCGCCTTTTTTTCGTCAAGATTTTTTATCAGCTGTTCCTTTTCCCTTTTAAGAAAATCTATTTCTCTTTCCTTTACTGCAAGCAAGGTTGATAGACTTGATATCTCATGAAAAAGTTCTTCTTTTTGAATATCTTGCAATCTCTGTATTTCTATGTAGGTGGCTATGAGATTACCTTCAAATTCACCTTTAAGTTTTTCAATAGTTTCCTTAAGCTGGGCTTCCCTTTCTTCTTTCTTCTGATTACTCTTTATTATGTGCTCGTATTCATCAGGTGATATGTAAACATACCATATACCGTCTTCTTCCTTTGCCCCCTCAAGCACACCAGCCCTTATCCTGTTCTTTACCGTATTAAGGGAAACACCTATAAGCTGTGCATATTCACTTGCCTTCAT
>JALWBR010000047.1 GCA_027037055.1 Aquificales bacterium
CCTAAAAGTAGAGATAAAATGGATTGATGCAGGTAACTACTCTATTGAAGATCTCAAAGAATTGAACGGAATACTTATACCGGGCGGATTCGGTGAAAGGGGGGTAACCGGGAAAATAGATGCTATAACTTATGCAAGAGAAAACAATATACCCATATTCGGAATATGCTTGGGTATGCAACTGATGGCTATAGAGTTTGCAAGGAATGTTTTGGGATTGAAAGAAGCGGACTCAACAGAATTTAATCCTGAAACTCCCTATCCTGTTATAGATCTTATGGAAGATCAAAGGCGTGTAGAAAGCAAGGGAGGTACGATGAGGCTTGGGTCTTATCCGTGTGTTATAAAGAAAGACACAAAAGTTTATGAGATATACAGACAAGAGATGATAAGTGAAAGACATAGGCACAGATATGAGTTTAATAACAGATTTCGTGAAGAATTTGAAAGGGCGGGCATGGTATTTTCTGGTCTTTCCCCCGACGGCAAGCTTGTAGAAATAATGGAACTTAAAAATCACAGATGGTATATAGGATGCCAGTTTCACCCAGAATTCAAAAGTAAACCCTTTAAACCCCATCCACTTTTTGTATCCTTTATCAAGGCTTCTCACATGAAAGGTTAAGTATATAATTTTATTTTTGAAAACAGCCGGCGTAGCTCAGTCGGCAGAGCGAGGGCTTCGTAAGCCTTAGGTCGCGGGTTCGAGTCCCGCCGCCGGCTTTTGGGAATATATTAAAAGTGATGAGAATATTTATAGCAATACTTTTGATTCTCATAGGGATAGCAGGCGTATTTTTACCCCTTTTACCCGGTGTACCCTTTTTAATTGTTGCGGGATTTCTCTTAGGGATAGTACCCAACAGGTATGCACTAAGGATATTGAAATCTTTAAGGAATAAAAAGAACAAAAACACCCTCATAAACAAGCTTATAAATTACATAATTATGAGATACATACATAACAGGCATATAGACATTAAAGTAAAATCTTCAAAATGATCAAATTTGAAGATGCTCTCGTAGAGGTTCTGGCACACACGAAAGAGCTTGAAAGGGAAAGGTTACCCATCACGGAAGCCTGCGGAAGGATACTGAGGGAAGACATAGCCTCACCCTTTGATATGCCCCCCTTTACCAACTCCGCAATGGACGGCTTTGCGGTTAAATATGAGGATATTAAGGACGCTTCTTATGATAACCCCGTTGAACTTGAAATAGCTGGCATTTCCGACACGGGAAACGGAAATAAAATGAAAGTTAACACTGGAGAGGCGGTAAAGCTGTTCACGGGTAGCCTATTGCCTTCTGGTGCGGATACGGTGGTACCTGTTGAATACACGGAAGAGAGGGAAGGAAAGGTCTTAATATACAGATCTTTTAAAAAAGGCTCAAATATAAGAGAAAAGGGAGAAGAGATTAGAAAAGGAGAAATTCTTCTGAGAAAAGGCACAGATATAACTCCCTATGAGATAGGTCTCCTTGCTCAGATAAATAGGGTACATGTATGGGTAAATTCCAAACCGAGGGTGGCAATCATATCTACGGGGGACGAACTAACAGAGATAGGGACATGTACGGAGGGTGATGGTAAGATAATATCTTCAAACAATTATATGCTCAAAGCCTTACTTGAAAGGGTGGGAGCGGAAACCGTACATCTCGGTATAGTAAAAGATAGGAAAGATGATATATCCGAAGCCCTATCCGGATACTCAAGATTTGATATGGTCATAACCACAGGAGGCATGTCAAAGGGTGAGAAAGACTATGTAAAACAGATAGCTACAGAGCTGGGTATAGATATAAGGTTTCACGGTGTATTAATAAAGCCCGCAAAACCCGTTGCCTTCGGTATATTCGGAGACGGAGGAGTATTCTTCGGTTTACCTGGAAACCCCGTATCCACCGCGGTAGCCTTTGATCTTTTGGTCTATCCCGCCCTTAGAAAGATGATGGGGGCGATTAAAGTCTTTCCGGAAAGAATAAAGGCAAGACTGACAAGGGATTTTTTCAGGAAGTCCTCTGACAGAAAAGAGTTCTTAAGGGTAAAAGTATGGTTTGAGGATAAGGAGTATCTATGTACACCCTTAGAGAAGCAAGGTTCCCACATGCTTACATCCCTTGTGGAGGGTAATGCCTATGCAATAGTTGATATAGGTGTTAGAGAGATAAAGGCGGGAGAGTATTTGGAGGTAATTAGGTTTAAATAGTTTCTATGATGAAGTTGTTATTAGTATATATACAGATCTCGGAGGCTATCTCAAGGGATTTTTCCACTATCTCCCTGGCGGAAAGGTCCGTATTCCTGTAAAGGGCAAGAGCTGCGGACCTTGCATAATCACCCCCTGAACCTATAGCCAAAACGGGTTCATCTGGTTCTATTATATCCCCGGTACCTGATAAAAGAAGCATCCTTTCCTTATCAGCTGCCAAAAGAAGGGCTTCAAGCCTTCTAAGGTATCTGTCCGTTCTCCAATCCTTTGCAAGCTCAACGGACGCCCTAAGCAGATTACCCCTGAACTCTTCAAGCTTTGATTCAAGCCTTTCCATAAGGGCAAGTCCGTCCGCGGCGGAACCTGCAAAACCGACAACTACACTGTTCTGATAAAGTTTTCTTATCTTCCTCGCACTCCTTTTAACCACGGAGCTACCCAATGTAACCTGACCGTCACCACCTATTACGGTTTCTCCATTCCTTCTGACAGCTATGATTGTTGTACTTTTAAATTCCATCATTCTAATTTTATATGAACTTCTTTTAACTGCTTAGGTGAAACATAATCAGGTGCTTCCGTCAAAGGACAAATACCCTTTTGGGTCTTTGGAAATGCAATAACATCCCTTATTGAATCAAGACCCCTCATGAGGGCAACAAGCCTGTCAAGACCAAAGGCAAAACCACCGTGGGGAGGCGCTCCGTATTTAAGGGCTTCCAAAAGAAACCCGAACTTTTCCCTTGCCTCTTCCTCATCTATATTAAGTAGCTTAAATATCTTATCCTGTACATCTCTCCTGTGGATACGGATAGAACCCCCACCTATCTCTTCTCCATTCAAAACAAGATCGTAAGCCCTTGCCCTAACAGAAGAGACCAACCTTTTCCTTTCTTCAGTTTCATCTACCGCAAGTGCTTCCTCAATCTTTACCATATCCGCATCACGGGGTGATGTAAAGGGATGGTGCAAAGAGACAAACCTCCCCTCTTCCTCATCCCACTCCAAAAGTGGGAAGTCTACAACCCAAAGTATATCCCACTTATTTTCATCAATAAGGCCGTATTTATTGCCTATGTGAACCCTTAGATTTCCCAGAATTCTGTGTACATCTTCCGCCTTCCCAGAGGAAAAAAATATAACATCACCTTCCTTAGCCCCGTTCCTTTCAAGTATGGCTTTGATCTCTTTTTCCTTTAAAAACTTGGTTATAGGTGATACAAGATTTCCTTCTTCCACCTTTATCCATGCAAGACCTGGAGCACCGAGCCCTTTTACAAACTCAGTAAGCTCATCTATCTCCTTCCTTGATAAATTTCCGTTATTAAAATTTATTGACTTTACAATACCCCCTTCCTCTATAGCGGTTCTGAAAACCCTGAACTCCGTATCTCTTAAAGCATCGGTTAGGTCAACAAGTTTCAATCCGAACCTTCTATCGGGCTTGTCTGTTCCGTAAAGGGAAATCGCCTCATCGTAAGATAATCTCTCAAAGGGTCTTTTCAATTCAACACCGAGAAGCTCTTTAAAAAGGACACATATAAGCTCCTCACATATCTCCATAACATCCTCTTCATCCACAAAGGACATCTCAAAATCTATCTGGGTGAATTCTGGTTGTCTGTCAGCTCTGAGGTCCTCATCCCTCAAGCATTTTACAATCTGGAAGTATCTGTCAAATCCTGCTACCATCAATATCTGTTTGAAAAGCTGCGGAGACTGGGGCAGTGCATAAAATTTATGGGGATGCAAACGGGAAGGTACTATAAAATCCCTTGCTCCTTCAGGTGTTGATTTCGTTAAAAAAGGTGTTTCTATCTCAATAAATCCTTTACTGTCAAAAAACTTCCTTACTATCTGATAAACCTTATGCCTGAAAAGTATATGCTCCCTCATAGTTTCCCTTCTGAGATCAAGATATCTGTATTTCAACTTTAATTCCTCGGAAACATGGGTTTCCTCATCTATGGGGAAGGGTGGGACTTCCGAAGTATTAAAGATTTCCAATTCTCTTATTACAACCTCAACATATCCCGTTTTCAACTTCGGATTTTCCGTTCCCTCTGGCCTTCTTCTTACATCACCCCTTATACCTACAACAAATTCGGGTTTTAGCTTGCTTACCTCATCATAAAGTTCTGAATCATCCTTCTCCTCAATAACACACTGAACTACACCTGTCCTGTCCCTGAGATCCAAAAACACAACACCACCGTGATCCCTTATCCTGTGGACCCATCCACACAATGTAACGGTTTTTCCAACATCGGAAAGACTTACCTCACCGCAGTATCTATCCCTCTTCATATCTATGAGTACAATATTTTAACATCATAAAGCACGGATAAAATATTTACATGTACAGCTTTATTACAAAAGTAAGAAATTATGCATACGACAAAGGCATTATTAAGCAGAAGAAACTGCCCCTTCCCGTTATATCCGTGGGTAACCTCTCCGTAGGGGGTAGCGGTAAGACATCCACTGTAAGATTCATAGTAGAACATCTGTCATCAGATAATAGGGTATGTATCCTATTGAGAGGTTATAAAAGAAAGAGCAAGGGTCCTTTAATAGTTTCAAGGTGGGGCAAGATAGAAGCGAATATAGAAGAAAGTGGTGATGAAGCCTTTATGCTTGCAAAACTATTACCCAACGCATCCGTTGTTGTTGCAGAGAAGAGATACGAAGGCGGTATATACGCAATAAAAGAGCTGAATCCCGATCTGTTTATACTTGATGACGGTTTTCAGCACAGAAGCCTTTTCAGGAATTTGGACATAGTACTTCTTAGAAAACGGGATATCAAAGACAAACTTATACCCTTCGGAAGATTAAGAGAACCCCTTTCTTCCCTTTCAAGGGCGGATGCTTTAATACTATCCTATCAGGAGATAGAACCCTTTGAGATTGATATAAATAAACCCGTGTTTAAGATGTACAGGAAATTTAAAAGGTTATACAACCCGATTAAGGGATTCGGAAATATAGATGAAGACATGCTTAATAGGGAATGGATAGCCTTTTCGGGACTCGGCGATAACAATCAATTCTTTGTAATATTAGAGAAATTGGGTTTCAACCTCACGGAAAAGATTTCCTTCAGGGATCATTATGATTACAAAAACTTCAAACCCAGATCGGGAAAGATGTACATAACGACAATGAAGGATATATTCAAGCTTGAACCAAACGAAAATATCTATGCCCTTGATGTTGAAGTAAGGATAGAGGGATTAATAGAATTTATTAAAAACAAATTATCACGATTATTTATAATAAGTTAAGCGGTTGCTTAGGGGAAGAGGAGGTAGATGTCTTGAGAAAAATAGTCTTTATATTTGTAATCCTTAGTGTGATAAGCGGTTGCGGGGTTTCAAAAAAGGAAAGCATAACTTTAAAAGAGGATAGTAAAAACATAGTTCAACAAACATGCGGTAGGTGTCACTCCCTTAAGGTTGGTGATGAATATATAGTTAAGGCGGAAGGGAAACCAGAAATCCGTCTGCTCAAAGGCAAAGACAGGGAAGGATGGTCAAGCACCGTAATGAGAATGATAAATGTATATGGTTGTGAAGTAAGAGAAGATGAATTTGACAAAATAGTTGATTTTCTTTACCAAGAGGCGGGACCAGAAAGCGACATAAATATATCTGAGATTGAAGACGAAGATCTTGTAAAAATAGCCTGCGGAACATGTCACGGCATAGTAATAATAGACGCCAACAACCCCACAAACATCATAATGAGAGTAACAAAAAGCCCCTTGGGAGGAGACATAAAAATACCAGCAGGAAAACAAGACTGGTCAGAGACAGTAAAAAGAATGATAGAAAAGAACGGATGCGCAATACCAGGAGGCACACAAGGACAAATATTCACAAGAATAGTAAACTGGCTCAACACCAACGTAGGACCCAATGTAGGACAACACCTTGACCCCAACACAGCAACAGGACAACAACTAACAGAAGTCTACTGCGGAGCATGTCACGGAATAATAATAAACGGACAAAGAATAACAACAGGAAACAAATTCTGGGACATAGAACTACCCCTTAACAAAGACGCAAAAGGATGGAGAGAGACAGTAGAGAAAATGATCTACAAAAACAACTGTCCCGTGCCAGGAGGCATAAACGGACAAGCGGTGGACAAAATAGTAAACTACCTCACCAACCTTGCAATACCCCAGCCAGATCTTTCAACAAAGACAGGGCAAGAACTCACCCAAATGTTCTGCGGAATATGTCACGGATTAGTAGTAGCAAACCAAAGGATAACCCTCAATGCAATAGGAGTGGATGTAACACTCTTGGACGGAAAACAACCAGGGACAAGGAACGATTGGGCATTTACCGTAGCGAGGATGATAGAGAAGAACGGATGTCCCGTACCAGGGGGAGTAAATGACTGCAGTGTAGATCCCACAACACCCTATTGCAAGATAGTGAGCTATCTTG
>JALWBR010000048.1 GCA_027037055.1 Aquificales bacterium
ATACCACCTCCCCCCAACTCAGCACGGTTACCGTATATAATATTGTTAATAATCTCAACACTCGGTTTAACACCCAGGCTTGATGCTATGTAAATTGACCCCACATCAGCGGTACTGTTAGCACAGTAATTTCCGTAGATATAGGCAGCGGGATTCTCATATATATATATACAACTTCCGTAAGTATCCAAATAACCGGTGACACCTGTATTACCGTCAATAAAGTTGTTATATACATAAGATACAGAACTATCAAGTCTTAAACCCGCATATTTGGAATTATTCAATATCCTGTTTCCTATCACACTGGCAACCTTAGAGGACTGGGAGTAAAATGCAATGGCAGGCATAGCAGTTGATGTATTGTTTTCTATAAGATTGTTGATAAAGGAAACATACGAACCGACAAATTCAACAAGATAGGATCCTCCGCCTGTGCTTACACAAATGTTGGTTTGAAATATGTTGTCTTTTAGCTGTGCAGTGTAAGCTCTTACAAACAATACCCTGTGGGTAAACGAAAAGGCATTTCCCCTAAATTCACAACCCACCACATTTACCGTAGCCTGCGAGGTCTTTATCTCTAAAGCGGAAGCAGAAATTCCCAATAGGGTGACCCCGCCAGAGTAGAATACTATATTCTCAACACCTATCACCACATTGGAATCATCGGACAAACCTGTGGTATTTATGCTCATTATCTCCGACCCCCCTCCATCCAAAACAGGCTTATTATTGGGATCCAAAGCTTGTATGTAGATACTAAAATTTTCGGTGGATGAAGGAGTATAGCTGACTACACTTCCCAAGGAATATGTCCCCGCTTCAAGATAAACCGTATCAGACTCCCCGTTATTTGCAGCAATATTTAAAGCATCCTGAAGACCGCAAGGGTTTGTTTGACTGCAATCCGCCCCAGTTGAAGGATTGGGAGTTACATATAGGTTAGCAGCCCATAGGAGGGCAGGGAACAAAAATATTAAAACAAGCATTTTATTTCCCCCATCCGCCCGTATTCCGAACTATTATATAATATCTGTTGATATTCCATGAATTTAAGGATAAGCAGAGAGGATATCGCTTACTGGACAGGCTCCTTATTCATAAACCTTCTTATATTCACAGGATTTACAAGTCTATTTCTCGTAACCCACATTGATATTCCCGAATCCCAACCACTCAAGATAAAAATAAGGGAGGTAACTATAAAAAGTCCTCCTCCCAAGGTAGCAAAGCGGAAGAAGGCTTCAAAGGTCAATAAAAGGCCAACTGCGACAGTTGAAAAAGCCTATAAGGAGGGAGATGTACCTGTAAAGGTAGAAAAGAAAAAAGAAGAGGATGTAAGGATACTGGCAAGTATCCAAGAGTCCGTAAAGGAGAAGCTTAAGGAACAACAAGAAAAGGGAACTACAACCCACGGAAAGAGTATAGGTTCCATATCCGCGGTGGTATCGGGAAGCGGTATAACTTTCTCCGCAGGAAACAGAAAGATAATCTACACTCCTCCACTACCCTACCTTGTAACACAAGAGTTTCCTGCTCCTTTGAGGATTAAAATATGGGTTAATCCTTACGGAAGGGTTATAAAGGCTGTAATAGTCCAAAGAAGCGGGAATGCCAAAATAGACAGTACACTGTTAAGATATATAAAGCTGGTTAAGTTTGAAGCATTGCCCGTTGATTTTGTACAAACGGGTGAAGTAGTATTTAGATTCACGGGAGGTTAAAAAATGGGTATAGGAAAACAGGTCAGGATTGAAAGGATTATAGACAGAAATACGGGACATGCAATTTTTGTTCCCATGGATCACGGCGTAAGCTCTGGACCTATAAAGGGCATTGAGGATCTCAAGAGAACAATAGATCTCGTTGCGGAGGGAGGAGCATCTGCGGTTATTATACACAAAGGTATGGTAAGGGCGGGACACAGGGGTAAAGGTAAGGACATAGGACTGATTATCCACATGTCCGCATCAACGGATTTGGCGCCTACCAAGAATGAAAAAACTTTGGTCTGCACGGTGGAAGAAGCCATAAAGCTGGGTGCGGATGGGGTATCAATACATGTTAATATAGGAGCGGAAATGGAAAGGGAGATGTTGAGGGATTTCGGTAAAGTATCAGCTTTGTGTGATGAATGGCAGATGCCTTTGCTTGCCATGGTTTACGGAAGGGGTCCGAATATTGAAGATCAATATGATGTAAATGTAGTAGCACACTGTGCAAGAATAGGTGCAGAGCTGGGTGCGGATATAGTAAAGGTGCCTTATACAGGAAATCCAGAAAGCTTCAGGAAGGTGGTTGAGGGATGCCCAATACCGGTGGTGATAGCAGGCGGTCCAAAGATGAAATCGGAGAGGGATGTTTTAGATATGGTAAAGGGTGCTATGGATGCAGGAGCGGCAGGTTTATCCATAGGGAGAAACATATTTCAGGCGGAAGATCCAAAGAAAATGGTAATGGCAATGGCTCACATTGTTTATAATAAAGGATCTGTTGAGGAAGCCCTTGAAATACTCCGCAAATAAAGGAGGTTAGTAACAGTTAAAGTATAATGTGCAAAAGGAGGCAGAAGGATGCAGAAAAGCGGACTGCGTGAGTGTGGGACGGTGCTCCGGTCACCAAGGGAAGGAACCGGAGTACTGCGGTGCTCCTTTATGAGGACACTGTATAATCTCTCACGAGTGCAGTCCGTAGCGGGGCTAACTGCCCGCCTCCCTGACCCTTACGAATACCCAGGAGAGGGTCCCCCTCAGGAAAAGACTGAGGGGCGTGGGAGGTTCCCCGGGAAGGGGCGCGAGGTCCTGTTACCTGGGACAGGGCCTATGGGTGCTCAAATGCCGCCTGCCGGGTTTCTGGGCACCCTGAATAGGCGGGGTATAAATAGCCCGGCACCCGAGCTGTGTACAATTGCACAGTTTGGGTAACCAGGTAATTTATGGCCCTGCTTGAAGGGAAAAAGGCGCTGATTACAGGTATAGCTAACGACAAAAGTATAGCTTACGGTATAGCAAAAGCCTTCAAAGAAGAGGGTGCGGATTTATGTATAGCCTATGCAAATGAAAATTTGCTCAAAAGGGTGAGGTCGGTAGCTGAAACCCTTGAAACGGATTTTCTCGTGAAGTGTGATGTAACTTCTGATGAGGATATAAGAAACTTAAAAGAAGCCATCAAGGAAAGGTGGGGTGTCCTTGACATCATAATTCATTCCATAGCTTATGCTCCCAAGGAAGAATTTAAAAACGCGTATCTTAACACTTCCCGTGAAGGCTTTAAAATAGCCATGGAGGTTTCCGTCTATTCCCTTACTGCCCTCGTAAGGGAATTACTCCCTCTTATGGAAGGAAGGAACGGATCAGTACTTACTCTCTCCTATTACGGTGCGGAAAAGGTGGTACCTCATTACAATGTGATGGGTATAGCAAAAGCAGCCCTTGAAAGTTCTGTAAGATACCTTGCATACGATATAGCAAAATTCGGTCACAGGATAAACTGTATATCCGCAGGTCCCATAAGAACACTGGCGGCATTCAGTATAACCGGCTTTCATCTTCTTATGGAACATTCAATAAAGGTAAATCCCTTCGGTAAACCCACAACAATAGAAGATGTAGGAGATGTTGCAGTATTTTTGTGCAGTGAAAAAGCAAGGGCAATAACAGGCGAAGTTATACATGTGGATTATGGATACCATATAATGGGGGTTTTCGGTAAAGAAGAGGAGATAAAAAAAGAGGTTTTTGAGGAGTGAATTTGAAGCCAACGGATGTCCCCCTAAGCGTAAAAAAGTTTAACAGGGAAATTTGTGGTTATTGTCTCGGATGTGGTTGCCATTGTGGTTTCATTGCTTATATGAAGGATGAAGAAATCGTTGATTTATACGGGCACCCTTACGATAAAAACTCCGTAGGAAGCCTGTGTAATAAGGGAATAGCCCTAATAGCTGAAACGGACAAACTCCCTTACAGGATAAAAGACATTATGATAAAAAGGGAAAAAGAATTCATAAAAAGTTATATAGAAGAAGTAAAGGCACTTTTGTCAAAAAGATCAATAAAAAAACCTGCGGTTATTATGGGCAAATTCTCAACCGTTGAAGATTACAAGGTGTTGAGGAAACTTACAAAGGATATATACACGACAGGCGTATTCTTACCCTTTAAACCTTCATCCGTACCTCCCTATGAATGGTCAAATATGAAGATTATAATAGCGCTAGAAACAGATCCCGTTAATTCGGAGGTTATGGCAACAAGATGGATAATGGACGCGGTGGAAAAGGGAGCATACCTTGTTAATATCTCTTCAAGATATAACACACTGTCCGCCAAAGCAAATATAAATTTTTTGGTTAATCTTTACCAGCTTAAAAATGTCCTTAAGAGTATATTAGAAGGGAAGGAAGAGCCGTGGAACAGATTAAAAAACTCCCTTGAAACTACAAAGGAAAGCCTCATAATAGCAAGCGAAACACTTCTTAAATCACCGCTGAGGTATTTTGTAATAAGCTTTATAAAACATCTGAGAACATCGTACGGAACGGAGTACGCCTTTATAGGAAATATAACAAATGTGGAGATAAAAGAGCTTAAAGATATAAACTTAGAAAGTCACGACTTGATAATCTCCGTAGATAACACCCTTTACGAATTTGATAGCCTTCCGGAAAATCAGGAAAGGATCTCCTTCAGCCTTTTTCCAGATTTCACCGCAATGAACAGCAATGTAATAATACCTTTACCTCTTTTCAAAGAAAGGGAAACCACCCCGATCTTCAATCCCTTTGCTTATGAAACTAAAAGTGTTAAGCTTCAAAATTTTCCATACACGGTTGAAGATACGATTAGTTACATATTTGATATAAGCGGACAAGAGGAGCCTACAATTTATAAAAATGATATAAGGGACTCGGAAATCAATATATGGGAAGAAGATGATGTAAGGGACGGAGAGATATATATAATAGTGGGAGATTCCCCGGTAGAAATATGGGGACACTGGTACCCTTGGCTTCACGGACTTGAAAGGGAACAAAGGGTGTATATTAATAAAAAAACAGCGGAAAAGCTCGGTCTTAAAGAAGATTCACGCTTCAAGGGAATAAGAGTTGAAATAGCAAACACAGTCAGCGATGATACAATATTTGTATCAGAAGGTTTTGAGGAAAGTCAACCCTTTAAAAGGGGTGTAAGAAAGGGTAGAATTTTAAATAAACCCGGATTCAGAATATGGAGGTTAAGGGAATGAATATTGAATTCAGGGGAAAAGATATTGAATTTACCGAAGCAATGAAAAGCTTTATTGAAGGTAAACTAAGCAGATTCAACAGGTATCTTAGAGAAGCGGGAGAGGATCAAATAGAAGCTATCGTAACCCTATCAAGTGTAAGGTCAAAGCATAAGGATTTTGCCGGTGAAAGCCATCCTACCATGTACAGGGTTGATCTTGATATATATCTGAAGACAGCGGGTGGTGGCGCTATACATGCATGGGAAGAAGACCCCGATGTATTTACCGCCCTTGACAAAGTCCTTGATGAGGTTGAAAGACAACTTATAAAACTGAAACAGAGGAGATTGGAACTTAGAAGGAAAAGTGCAAAAATAAAGGAGGAAATGCATACACCCCAACCCCTTCCGCCCGAGGAAAGGGAAAGACCCCTCATCGTGGAGGAAGAACTTAGTATAGAAAAACCCATGAGTGTAGAAGACGCAATAATGGAACTCAAAGAATCAGGAGCCTTCTTTATACCCTTTGTGGATATGGAAACCGGAGAATTGAGAATAGCCTACAGGAAGAAGGGAGGAAACTACGGTATTATAAACACCAAGTGCAAGGCAGGTTCTTTTCTTTGAGAGGTTGGAAAAGGCCGACTATATCCTTAAGCTTTAAGAGTGATCTCTTATGTTCATCAGTAAGGGTGTAATCAATACAGCTTATGAAGTATTTATATATATATTCGGAATTGAAGGAAATTTCCCCTCCCCTCAGCTTATTATAAAATTTCCTTATAGAATACATTACCTGATCTTTAAATATATGTATTTCCCTGTGTTTTGATTTAACAATATCCTTTCTGAAAAGGAAGAGGGCAAATATAAAGGGTAGTTTAAATATTCTGTACCATTCTTCGGCAAGGTCGTAAACAAAAGGATATCTACCCTTATGTATTTCCGAAAGGGCATCGTCACCTATCAAGAGGATGGCATCCGCTTCCTCTTTATCCTTTACCTCCTCAACCTTCGCACCGTAAATGTACTTTAAAAGATATAGGGAAAATATCCTTGATGTCAAAGATTCAGGAGTTATAAAAAACTTACTTACTTCCCACAGAGGCTTTTTAGAAAAGATCATTACCGAGCATATTCTTTTTCTGGAAGATATAGATATATCAGGCAGAACGCAGTAATTATCGCCGTTCAGGAAGTACTCAACGGATGAAACTATACCGCCGTCAATCTCCCCTTTCCTTAACAGATGTACAAGTTCCGAAGGAGAACCTTCCACCAATTCAACGAATCCGCAATCAAGAAACTCAAATAAAGGTATTGTATTTAGATAATAAACTTTTCCTATTCTAAGCATTCAAAACTTTTTGGTAAGCTCTATAAATTGATCAAGTTTTTCCTTAGCCTTACCGCTTTTTATAGATTCCCTGGCTATATCAACTGCCTCCTTGAGATCATCCGTTATACCGCATGCCACTATTCCGAAAGCGGAATTAAGCAAAACCATATCAAGATAGGGACCCTCTTCACCCCTTAAAACGGAAAGTCCTGCCTCCACACTATCTTCCGGGGACTTAACACATATATCCTCCAGAATTATCCTCTTAAAGCCCAGCTCCTCAGGTTCAAACTTATAAATATTTATACTGCCGTCTTTCAACTCACCCACTATAGTAGGAGCTGAAAGGGAAACCTCATCTATACCGTCTTCACCGTGAACGACAAATGCCCTTTTCACCCCCAAATCTTTAAGAACATGTATAAGTTTTCCCACAAGATCCCCAGAAAACACACCCAAAAGTTGCCTTCCCGCACCCGCTGGGTTTGACAGAGGTCCTACAAGATTAAATATACTTCTTATGCCTATCTCCTTACGGGGACCCATCACATTTTTCATAGCGGGATGGTATATAGGGGCAAACATAAATCCTATACCTATCTCCTCAAGTATCTTTGCCATATTATCCGGCTCTATATCTATCTTTGCACCCACCATTTCAAGGAAATCCGCGCTACCGCACTTGGAAGATATGGATCTGTTTCCGTGCTTTGCAACCCGTCCGCCCGCACCCGCAACAACAAAGGCGGTAACGGTTGATACATTAAATGTACCCACATTATCACCGCCGGTACCACATGTATCAAGAAGGTTTTCCGGATCACTCACTGGAAGTTTTCTCGCCTTTTCTCTCATAACCTTTGCGGTTCCCTTAATTTCACTAACATCCTCCCCCTTCATTTTTAAACCCATCAGTACCGCACCTATTTGGGCATGGCTCACTTCCCCCTCAATTATTGCCTTTATAAGATTGTATGCTTCTTCCTCTGTCAAGTTCTTATACTCCGATATCTTCCTTATGTAATCCTTAATCATTCCCATTATAGAGATTATAAACCATCCTTATTTGCAGTAACCCGACTTGGAAAATATATTAAAATAGAAACTTATTGAACAAAAGGAGGGTACTTGCATGGGTATGAAGAAGAAATTGTGGATACTACCCTCTTTAATAGCAAGCATATTTATGCTTGCAAGCTGTGGGGGTAGCGGGAGTAAGGACTATATCCCCATAGACACAAATCTTTCCAAAGCACAGCCGAATGTGCCTTCCTACATATCCGAAAACTGCGGTGCATGTCACGGGATAGTTATAGGTAACAAACGCATAACAAGCGGTCCTACCGGCTGGGATGTAAAGCTCCTTGACGGTAAGACAAGGGACGGTTGGGAAAAGACAGTAGCGAGGATGATCCAGGAAAACGGCTGTAATGTTCCGGGGGGTATAGGCGGTGACACCTACAATATGATAGTAACATGGCTTTCGGAAAACTTCGGTCCGAATACTGTTAGCGCAAAAGCCCTGCCTACCGATCCCGCACAGCTGTTTACGATGGCTTGTGGTCCATGTCATAACCTGAGCATCAACGGAAATGCACTGACAACCACAAGCCCCTTGAACGGTCCCATCAATCTTATTGACGGAAAACAGCAGTGGGAGTGGGAATTCGTGGTATGCAGGATGATAAAGAAGAACGGTTGTGCCATTCCCGATGGTGCCCAGTACCATACAAATACAAATGCAACTCCTACGCTTACAGAGGCGGATTGTCTAAAAATAAGGGATGAGGGTCAGGCAGGCATAATAACGGGTGTGGTTGACTGTACATGGGTTAACAATAACCTAAACACCGCCACCGTCTTTGAAAAGATAGTATGTCATCTTACGCAAAATTACGGACCAGGATGTGCAAATTGCGGTACTAAACCGACCGTTGATCTATCTTCAGCCAATGCCGCACAAACCATAGTAAGCAACACATGTACAATATGTCACGGTATCCTTGTGGGTAAAAACAAGGTAAGGGTTTCCGATGCACAAACCTTGTGGGATGTTGTGGTTATAGGTAAGAAGACAAAAGCAGGATGGGAAAGGACAATAAGAAGGATGGTATATTCAAACGGTGCTCAACTACCCAACCTTACGGATTCTGCAGATTCCTGCGGATGCGGAGCTACACCTACTCAAAAGTGTCTTGAAGATTGTGCCATAGATAAGATGGCTACATACCTTGACCAAAATTATGGTTCCGGTTCTACCACAGTTCAGGAATACCAATTAAGCGACTTTGTGGATACAGCGGAAGCCATAAAGGTAACATGTGGTCAATGTCACGGTATAACCGTGGGTATAGACGCTACAAATACCAATAATGTAGTAAAGCAAAACAGGGTTACCTTCATGCCCATAGGTAGGGATATGGCTCTACTTCAGGGTAAAACACAACAAGAGTGGGAAAGAACAATAGACAGAATGATAGATGTTGAAGGATGTACCCTGCCCCTTGACGCGTCGGATCCGAGGGGAGTTGCAAAAACAGCCTTTGCATCATGGCTTGCAAACAACTACGGTCCTGGGGTAACTTCCACCAACCTGCCTACGGACGGAGCATTCCTCACACAGTGGGCATGTAATACATGTCACGGTGTTATAGTAGGAGGGCTTCAAACAGATGGAACAATTACAGCTTCTTCCGTTGTTGTAACAAGACATCCTTATCAGCATGCCTTTGAGCTCCTACAGGGTAAAGATAACAATGCATGGTATCAAACCCTTGACAGGATGATAAATACGGAAGGTTGTGAAATACCAGGAGGTCTTGACGGACAGTATGCATCAGCTATCATCAACTACTTAACTACAGTAGCGGATCCTACACAAACAACCGATGTATCCACATGGACAGGAAGGGATATAGTTCAAAGGGCATGCAGTGTATGTCACGGTATAACTATAATGAATCAGGGTAGCGGTCCTGATTGTATAGTAACTCAGAACAAACACAATGTACAAATGGTGTTGCTTGACGGTAAGACCAATTCTGGTTGGCAAATGACCGTGGGAAGGATGATAAATATGAACGGATGTGCGGTTCCCGGAGGTGTTAATGGTCCCGCCTATACCGCTATAGTTAACTACCTCTCAACCAATTGGGGTCCGGGAAGCTGTAACTGTAACCAGGGTGATCCTAACTGTCCTCCTCAGCCTTAATTTCGGAACAATCAAAGGGGGCGTTTATGCCCCCTTTTTTTATTTGCCTTTATCCTTAAAAAGTAGTAAATTAAAAGTATGATCAAATACTCATGGCACGGTCTTGATAGGCTTGAAAGCTTATTTATAGAGATAATAGATTATCCCCTTAAAAAGGAAATCTTACTGTATCCCATCTGCTACTGTCAGCTTGTAAGAAAGACCAATTCCTTTGATGTTGAACTATCAAGGTTAATAAACTGTGCCAATAAAACATTTAAAGCCCTCAGAGGAAACTGGCAGGATATCCTTGCGGAACTGAACATGTTCCAGATATATTCAATAGAAGGAAATTTATACACGGGTAAGGATATACTAAGGCTTACAGATACGGATGGGTTATTTGTAACCCTGCTTCCGGAATACAGGGAAAATTTTAATAACCTGTGCAGTAAGCTTTTAAAATATTGGAATATCCTAAGCAGAATATCAACCTACGGTAAGAGAAACATAATTGCGGAAAGCATATACATATCATGCCTTGCATTTAATGAAGGCTTATATGAAGAAGTACAACTTTACATTAACCTGAACGAAGAGTATTTTGATAAGACAAAACCTTTTTTCAAAGCTATTTCAAATCTCTCAAAAATATTCTGTGATATGGAAAAGGGCATCCTTCCATCCAATACAATTCCGATGCTGAATGATACAATAAAGATACTTGAAACCTTACCCGGTGTTTTTTACGGCGTAAACATAGGGAAACTAAAAAGAGATACGGAAAGATTTATGAAGGATATCCAAAGGAAAAAAATTCCCGAATTCTTTACCGTAGAATTTATAAAGACTTCTAAGGGTGAAGGTAACATTTTCAAGAAGCTGATAAATATGATAAAGGATAAATTAAGAAAACCAAGAAATTTCAGAAACATAAATTTAATGGTAGAAATAAATAATGAATCCCTATGCAAAGGAGCTGTCTGATCCCCTCTACGGATTCATAGGCATATTACCAGAAGAACTACCTATAATAGACAGTATCCCCTTTCAAAGGCTCAGGAATATAAAACAGCTCGGCGGAGCATACCTTGTCTTCCCTTCAGCCCATCACACACGGTTTGAACACTCAATAGGGGTCATGTTCGTGGCGGATCTTATTTATGAAAGAATTAAAGAGTATATATTCCGAGATAAAACGGATCAGGAATACTATAGAAGAATAGTAAGACTTTCCGCCCTACTGCATGACATAGGGCATCCGCCCTTTTCGCACACAGCGGAAGTGTTACTCCCAGATAAGAAAGATCATGAACACATGACCGGTAAGATTATAAAAGAGACTCAGCTCGGGGAAATTATAAAAAGAAGTTTCCGATTCACCGATGAAGATATAGAAAGGATAATAAGAGTAGCCACGGGGAAGCCTAAAACAAAAACAGAATCCATCCTTGCGGATATAATAACTGGCGAATTCGGAGCGGACAGAATAGATTATCTAAGAAGGGATGCCCTTTTTTGCGGTGTATCGTACGGCTTGTTTGACTATCAAAGGCTCCTTAACACCATAGATATGGGCGATTCTGGAAGACTATGTATAAATATAAGTGGTCTTCGTGCGTTAGAAAATTTCATAGTAGGCAGATACTTTATGTATCTTCAGGTGTATTTTCACAAGGTTGTCAGAATAATGAACCTTCACATACTTGACCTCATGAAAGATATATTCAAAAAATTTGACACAAACGATATTTCAAACTACATAAAACTTAACGATACCTATATATTATCCCTTCTTTTCACGGATAGCAGGTATAAAAGGCATGCGGAAAGAATACTTGAAAGAAAACACTTCAGGGAGATCTTCTCAACAAAGAATAAAGAGGAGTTTGAAAAAATTAAAAGTGTCCTCCTTGAAAAGTTTGATGCGGAGCTTATAAGATTTGATAAGGTTATGAAGAAAGCTTACGAAGGCAAGATCCTTATAAGCATTAAGGGGAATGAGGTGCCCGCGGAGGAAGTTTCTGAGCTTATTTTAAGTATTAAGCCGATAGAGAGATACTCAATATATTCCGCTGATCATATAAAGGAAGAGGCATGTTATCTGCTAAGGAAATTGCTCTAATATTGGCTTACTGTTCATCCCTTATCAGCCTATTTTCCCTCTATAATGTAGCGTCACCGGTTTTCGTTTACTCATTAATAACAGTAATTTTCCTGTCCTTTATAAACGATTTTAAATTTAAGATATATATAAATAGAACCCTGCTCACGGTAGGAGGCTTTACCCTCGCAGTCCCCCTTTTACTCAGCATAAACATAGCAAATCTTTTTGAACCCATATCAAACCTGCTTATCCTCGCTTTAATAATAAAACTCCTTGAAGAAAAGAAGGAAAGAGATATATATCAAATACAACTTATAAATCTATTTTCCGTATCAATATATACGGTCTTAAATCTGAACATAACATTTCTGATTGTACTTTTAATCTACGGAATTCTTGCGGTTTCTTCAGTCATATTTCTCAACATCTCAAAACATACGGGGCAGATACCTATTAATAACAAACAGATAAGAAGATACTTCGGTACAGGTATAATCCTGTTTACCATTACACTTATACTTTCCGTACCCCTCTTTATAATATTACCAAGGACTCCTCAACCGGTTTTCGGCTTCATCCAGAGGGAAGGAACCCCAAGAATAAAAACTGGCATATCCTCTGAAGTTGTTTTAGGAAAGGTGGGAGAGATACAGCAAGATAAGAGTGTTGTGTTAAGAGCCTATAATCTTAACCTTGAAGGCAAAACTCCCTATTGGAGAGTACAGGTATTTGACACTTATAAGGAAGGAATATGGAAAACCGAACTTAAAAAGTGGAAGGTTCCGATAGTACAAGAAGGTCATCCCTATTTCATTATTCTGAACCCTACCGGAGAAAAATACATACCTTTACTTGACTACCCTACAGGCATAGAGAAGGTGGAAGGATTAAAAGGGAAAATAAAGAAATTCACAGGCACTTACTTCCAGATGGATAGAAATATAAACACACCAGTAAGGATTAAAGCCTACTACACAGAAAAAATTAAGGACGGTATAAGTTGGGAAGAGTATAAAAAATTACTTGAAGTTCCCGAAGATATTCCCCCCTACCTGAGGGACATAGCGGACAGAATAAAGAAAGATAATATAAATATTGAAGATAGAATAAGAGCGGTAAAAGAATTTTTTTCCGATTTTGAATACACACCCGTATTGCCCAAGTATGAAGGAGATCCCCTGGAATATTTTCTTAAGGTATCAAAAAAGGGTAACTGCGAATACTTTGCATCCGCAACAGCCTTGCTCCTGAGACTGCTTGATATACCAGCAAGGGTGGTGGGGGGCTTTAAGGGTGGTATTAAAAATCCGAACGGCAATTACTATATTGTTAAAAACTCTATGGCACATGTATGGGTGGAAGCCTTCGTAAATAACAGATGGGTAAGAATAGATACTACACCTCCCTACACCCCTCCGGGTACTAAGGAAGTAAGCAGACTGGAATTGCTAAAAGATTCAATTATATTCTTCTGGTATTCAAATATAGTTAATTTTTCAACAGAGCATCAAAAAAATATACTAAACTCCATCAATCCTGATGAGTTAAAAAGGGCTAATATTAAAAAATATTTTCCTTATATATTCCTTACAGTTGCCTCAATTTTTATACTTTTCACTTTTAAAACCAAAAAAAGACCATCAACAAAGCTTTATTTAAGTCTATTAAAAAAGCTGGAGAAAAAATTCGGACCACAGATAAAAGATAAAACACCTACGCAGATACTTAACTATTTAAAAGGGAAAAAGGAATATGTACACGCCGAATATATAATAGATGTGTATTTAAGGGACAGATTTTCAAAGGATAAGGTCAGTAAAGAGGAACTCAAGAAAGCCTTTAAACATTTGAAAAATCTATAATAGGTGATTATATTTTGATATAATAATAACCTAAAAGGGTTGAATAATGATTATGAGCAAGGATGAGGAGATACTTGAAGAACTATCAGAGTTTTTTAAAGCTTTCAGTCATCCCGTAAGGTTAAAGATAATCATTAACCTGATGGAAGGACCCCAATGTGTAAAAAACCTCGGAGAAACCCTTGACATGTCACAACCGAGTATATCCCAGCACCTTTCCATATTAAGAAATAAAGGTATAGTGGGATGCAGAAGAGAGGGTTCCCTTATCTGTTATTATATAAAAGACCCGCGAGTTAAAAAACTCTACAACCTATTAATTAAGGAGGAACTATCATGGCAGGAAAAGTCTTAGTTCTTGATGAATCTAATTGGCAAACAGAAGTTATAGAATCCGACAAGCCCGTGTTGGTTGATTTCTGGGCACCGTGGTGCGGACCGTGCAGGATAATAGCTCCTATAATAGAAGAGCTTGCAGAGGAATTTGAGGGCAAGCTTAAGGTAGGCAAATTAAATACGGATGAAAATCCTAATATAGCCATGAAATATGGCATAAGGGCTATTCCCACCGTGATGTTATTTAAAAACGGAGATGTGGTTGATACGCGGATAGGTGTTCAGCCCAAAGAGTCCTTAAAGCAAATGGTCTCTGGACATGTCTCATGATTATGAATGTGTAATAGTAGGAGGAGGACCTGCAGGATTAACCGCAGGAATTTACTGTGCCAGAGCTAAAATAAAAACCTTACTTATTGAAAAGGAAAACCTGGGAGGTCAGATAGCCCTAACGGACCTTGTTGAAAATTACCCGGGCTTCCCAGACGGAATAAGCGGTAAAGAGCTTACTCAACGAATGAAAACGCAAGCAGAAAAATTCGGACTTAACATAATGAGAAATGAAGCGATTAACCTATACATGGAAGGAGAAAAAAAGATAATAACTTTAAGAAATAAAGAAAATATTAAAACCCTTTCCGTAATACTAACACTTGGTGTAAAACACAGAAAATTAAATGTACCAGGTGAAAAGGAGTTTATTAACAGGGGAGTGTCCTACTGTGCTACTTGTGACGGTCCTTTATTTGAAGGCATGGATGTCGCAGTAATAGGCGGGGGAGATTCAGCGGTTCAGGAAAGTTTATTTCTTACAAAATTCTGCAGGAGAGTTTTCTTGGTTCACAGAAGGGACAAACTGAGGGCAAGGGAGTACCTGCAGGAAAGGATGTTCTCAAACGGGAAAATTGTATTTTTACCCAATAGGATAGTGAAAAGGATTGAAGGTAAGGACTTTGTTGAAAGGGTAATCCTTTTCAATAAAGAAAAAGAAACAGATGAAGAGCTTAAAGTAAACGGTGTTTTTATTTTCATAGGTATGGAACCCAACACGGATATGGTAAGAGGGAAAATAAATCTGGATGAAAGGGGATACATAATAACGGATGAAAAGATGAGAACCAATATAAAGGGTGTGTTTGCAGCTGGAGATTGCAGGAGCGGTTCTACGGGTCAGGTGGCTGTTGCGGTGGGTGAAGGTTGTATTGCGGGAATGGAGGCGGAAGCTTATCTTAGCAGTATAAAAAGCTGAGCGGAGCTTTGATATGAGATATCAGGGAGGGTTTGAGACTTTCAAAGAAGCAACCCGTTATATGTTCCAAACTCCGAGCCTGCAAGATATACTCTTCGTTGTAGGGGGAATATTCATCGCATTCATAGTACTTCTCGTTCTACCCTATATGATCTCAAGATATTTAGCCATATCAAGAATACGCAGGGAATTTGTGGAAAAGGCAAAAATGTTAAGACTTACGGATGAAGAAATTGAACTTCTTTGGAAATATTCAAAAGATATGGGGTACGATGCCACAAAGGTGTTTGAAACAAAACCCTTGTTTGAGAAGGTGGTTAATCGGATAGTGAACGCGGAAATAGAAAAAGTAAATCTCATTTCATCGGTTAGAAGAAAGCTTCATTTTGATACTATACCGTGGTTCATTCCCCTTTCAAACAGCAGGGAAATAGATCTTTATCAAACAGGGTTTGTAATGGTCGGAAAACTTATGGTAAGCGCAGCTGTTTGGAACAAAACGGAAACAGAATTGCATATCGCCCTTCTTGATAAACCGCCCTTTGTGGTCAGAAAGGGTGATGAAATAAGATTCGCATTCCAAAGAGAGGATGAAGGTAAGTATGTAGCTTACTTCACGGTCAAAGATATATATACGGAAGGTACCAAGCAGATACTTGTGGTGGAACACACGGACAAACTTGAAAAGGTACATCTGAGGGAGGGTGTAAGATGGAAGGTGAATATACCTGTAAGATTCTGGATACTCGGTAAAAAGGTTGATTTAGAAACAATAAAGGTTCAGTTCAGGGAAGAGGATTTCCCCGAAGAAGAGGGAATAATTGAAGACATAAGCACCTCGGGAATAAGAATCTGCAGGGACGGTTATATACCAGTGGAAGAAAAAGATTATATAATTGTTGAATTTACCCTTGAAATGACATCCATAAGTAATCTTATAGGAGAAGTTCGCAACAGAAATGTCGGACACACAAAAACATGCATCGGAGTAAAGTTTTTAAATGTACCCAAAGCTTATGAAGATAAAATAAGGAAATTTATATTGAACGAGCAAAAAAAGGTTCTAAAAGCATATAAAATGGGGAAACTATAACATATTCTTTTTCTTCTTCAACGCTTTCAACAATCGTTTTCTCATAGCCCTTTCTTTTCTTTTCTTTTTCTGGCTCGGCTTCTCGTAGAATTCCCTTCTCTTCACCTCGGTTAATATACCCTCCTGCTCAACCATCCTTTTAAATCTCCTGAGAACCTTCTCAAAAGGTTCATTTTCTCCGACTACCACAACAGCCAAGATTATCACCTCCTTATTACTTATGCAAAATAATAGTATAAACCAAAAATGCCTTGCTTCAACTAATTTATTGACATCAAAAATTTTTAAGGTTTATAATACATTCTGTAATTAATTACCAAAGGAGGGTTAGATATGAAGAAAGGTCTCGTCCTGCTATCGGCGGTAATGGGTGTGGGCATGCTACTCCCCTCTCCAGCAGAAGCCGTAAAGATAAGGGTTGATGAAAACTCATATCTTGATGTTATGTACAGACAGAAGATCAAAGCTACATTCGGAGACAACGGTGCTTCCTTCGGCATTGATGGTGCAAGGATAACCTTGAAGGGTCAAATAGGCGGTATTGTTTACTTCGGTAGTAACATTGATACCAACACCAAGGGAGGTGAAAGCGATTCCCTCTTCAGGGAAAAGGTCACGGATGCATTTTTCGGTCTTAAGTTTGCGGATGCATTCAGGATTCAGGCGGGTCTCTTCAGGGTGCCTTTCAGCAGAGTGTCTCTAACAACATCCTACGGCTACATAGTACCGACCGGATATAATGAAACAAATCTATTTAATGTTCTCGGAACGGACGGCAAGTTCAGGGACGGACAGCTCGTTATATGGGGTAATGTGGCAGGCGGATTATTAAAGTATCATCTTGCCTACGGTAACGGATCCGTTGCCAACAATGCACCTAAGAATGTTATAGGAGCAAGGATCCAATTTACACCCACCATGCTTGGATTCAAACCCGAAAAGGGTTATGTAATGAAGGATTCTTACCTTGGGAAGAAAAATGTTCTCTCCATAGGTGTAGGTTACCAAAGTGAGGAAGTAGGAGGTCAGCAACAAACAAATCTTGCTGCAGACCTATTCTGGGAACAAAACTTCGGTGCGGTGGTGCCTGGGCTCCAGATAGGTTATATAAATCAAAAACCCGCTAATCAAGATGCCAGCACCACCTTATACGCTCAAGGAAGCATTGTTTCAGGGCAGAAGGTTGGCCTTGGGCAGCTTGGACTTGCTGTCAAATATGTTAGTGAAAATATACCCAATCAAGATTCAAAAAGTTGGGTAGATGTATACCTCGGGTACTATCTTGCGGGTCATAAGGCTGTCATATATGTAGGTGCAGACAATGTTAGCGCACCGGAAGGCGTAGATACCAAACCGACCTTGTATCTAAGATCCATGTTCTAACAAAAGAGGGGCGGCACTCCCCGCCCCTTTAATAATGAATAATCCCTTTAATACAGAAGCTGATGTTTTTAAACATATAAGGCAAAGAATAAAGGAATTCTCAGAATTAGGAGAAAAGGGAGAAACCTTATTCAATTTCAAACCTTACATAGATTTAGAATACAAAGCTGATATCTTTTCCGAGTTTTCTTTTTGTCTTTTAACCGCAAACTTCTCCGCAGAAAGGGGTATAAAGATCCAAGCAAACATAGGAATAGAGGGTTTTAAAAAATTCAGTGTAGATGAACTTACCAATAAACTCAAAATGTACGGGCACAGATTTCCCCGCCAAAGGGCGGAAAGAATTGTAGAGGCAAGATCTAAAATAGAGGAACTTATGAAAATCTTAAAAGAAGAAGATCCCAAAACAATAAGAAGGCTTATTGCGAATCCTTCATCCCCATTAAAAATAAAAGGAATAGGTTACAAAGAAGCCTCTCATTTCCTGAGGAATATAGGCTTTAAAAACATAGCAATACTTGACAGACATGTTATAAGGTTTCTGATATCCAATAAACTTATAAAACCTTTCAAAACTTTAACTCCCAAGATTTATGAAGAAACAGAAAAAAGGGTTGAAGACATTAGCAGAGAAATGAATATGGATATGGCAACTTTGGATCTTATTGTGTTTTACAAAGCAACAGGCAAAGTCTTAAAGTGATAAAACTCATAATATATTCCAAAACCTTACTGATAAAATAATTGCACACTCCAAAGGAGGTGGAAGATGGAATTTAAACATGTATTTGTATGCGTTAATCAAAGACCCCCCGGTCATCCAATGGGATCCTGTGCCGATAAAGGAAGCAGGGAAATATATCAAGCCTTCATGGAAAAACTTCAAATGGATCCGGACCTCATGATGAATGTAGCGGTTACACCTACCGGTTGCTTGGGCCCGTGTGCGGTAGGTCCTACAATAGTTGTATATCCAGAAGGGGTATGGTACGGCAATGTGAAATTAGAAGATGTAGATGAAATAATAGAAAGTCACCTAAAAGGTAATAAACCCGTAGAAAGACTTGTAGTTGCAACGGGAAAACCGCCGGGTCTTCTTTAAGAGGCTCCCGGCACTCCTTCTTCTTCAAATTCTATTTCTATCCTTTCATGTGGTATTATTGTTGTTATCGCATGTTTATAGACAAGGGTTTGTTGTCTTGAATCCTCAAGCAAAATGGTAAAAAGGTCTATAGACTTTATTCTTCCCTGCAATCTCACCCCGTTAACAAGATATATTGAGACCTTCACCCTTCTCTTTCTCGCTGTGTTCAAAAAACTCTCCTGGAGTTTATAAGCCATTTTTCCTATCCTCCTTTAACAGATTCCTTAATAATATCCATAAGTTTATTTGCGATATTTATATAATAACCTGAATTTTCAAGATTATCAACAAGCTCCTTGGGGAAAACATCCACGCCGAATTTTGCCCCCACGAAAGCTCCTACCATAAATCCTATTGAGTCGGTATCACCGCCGAACTCGCCGTAGGAATTGACACCTTGCCAAAAAGCTTCCTGCGGATCATCAGCATACGCAAGAAATATAAACATGGAAAGGGGAAGGGATTCAAGAACAAAACTTCCGTTTCCCAACTCAAATATGGCGGTATCAACATCCGCTCCGTTCAATAATAGCTCCTTAACTTTATCCAACGCTTTGTTAAGCCTCTCACTATCGGAAATTTTCTGCAACTTACTTATGAGATCAATTTTCTCATCAACGGAATCTATAGTGCAATCGGATACAAGCATGGAAACCAAAGCCCCCAGAACTGCAGATCCGGCGGATATATATTCACTCCTGTGGGTTAATAAAGAAACCACCCTGCTACCCTCTGCAGCAAGAAGAGGATTGTAGTAGTGATACAATCCCACAGCGACACTTCTGAGAATGCCTTCAACAGAGGCGGATGTTAAACCGTATAAAGCCGGACTGGATCCCCTTGAAAGTAAATCAACTGCGGTAAGAAGGGTGGGATCAGGATATCTGTGGGAAGACTCATCCTCATACCACACTATCAACCTTTTTATAAAGTCCTGAACATCTATCTCCCTCCTGTCAACTATACTCTCCAGGAGTATACGAAAGACGGTAGTTTCATCTGAGGTTTCCTCAGGTTTTCTACCATGCGCAGGACTTAAGGGGTGAGGCTCTGCAAAACCCCTTAGAGGACCTCCATAAAATTCATATACATCATACTTAGTAATATCCTCTACACACTTACCTATAGCGTCCCCGAGAGATGAACCTATGATCGCTCCTGAGAACTTTTTTCGGATGTCCATTGCAATTTGCCTTTTAATATATCTTTTATAACATAAAGTGTAATAAATGCAAGCAGGAACTCCATCATAAAGAAGGAAATTAACTTAATGTATGTAAAAATAAAAAGGCCCATTTTTATGAAAAGCCCGCTTAAAAATTCTATAATCGTTGAAATAAATGAAAGATAAATGGTAATACCCTTGTAAATAAATTCAGTGAATATGTAAAAATGACCCAGGACAAAAACAAATATACCACCGCTTATTATATGTAATGCAAGAAGAGATATTATACTTTCAAAACTTTTACCTTTTATAAACAGCTCTTCATTGCCG
>JALWBR010000049.1 GCA_027037055.1 Aquificales bacterium
GCATCAATGAGTCCGTTTCTGAGGGATTCCGCAACCGCCCAACAGAAGCTTCCGAATCTTATATCGCTGTTTTCATATTCCCATCCCGCGGGACCGTAAACATGGCTACCCTTAAGAAGCTCTTCATTTTTGAAGAAAAAGATATTGTTCTTCCTCAGTATTTCAAATCTGTGCCATCCTCCGTTTACATACACATCAACCCATTTACCCGTATGCCTTATACCGTGTTCCTTGGGATCAATGAAGTTGTAAAGGGGAATCGCAGATATAATATTAACACCAAGTCTTTTAAGTGCCCTCGGCAGGGAAAAGGAAACATCACCCAACCCGCCCGCCTTCGCGTAAGGATACATCTCGCTTGTTACAAAAAGTATCTTCATCGGATCTCCAAGAAATCGGGCATATCCACACCCGACTCCATGCAGGCATACTTAAGATAGTTTATGAAGAGGTTTTTAAACACATCAAGGAAGGGAGCTTTTTCCGATTCACCCTGCCACCAAAACCAATCGCTACCTTCCGCAATCATGATACTTCTGTTGAGCCCGCTTATTTTCCTTGTCTTAAGAAGCATCTCCCAGAATCTGTTTTTTTCAGGATTGCCTATCCATTTGAGAAGATTCCCGTTTATCCAGCTTCCCGCCTTTATACTGTAGATCTCCTTTGTAGGAAGTTCCTTTTCAAGCACTTCATTAAGGGTGAGGGTTTCTATCCAATCTTCCCTTTCCAAGGTTTCGTAAAGAAGATTAAGGAATCTGTTCCCGTTATCGGGATAATACTCCCAACAGTTTTCTCCGTCCAGTATTACGGTTACAACAGGATTTTCATGGTTTTCATAGATATGCCTGAGACCTTTTATGAAATCGGAGACCCCTTCTTCCTCCCTCCAATGGTGATATACAAAACCTATCTTATCGCTTAATTCCCTGTTTCTGAATAGGATACTTATACCGTTCCCGAAGGCATACCGCTTGTATATATCCTTGGTTCCCATGCTGTTTTCAAGGACGGATTCATCAGTTCCGCATATAACTATGCCCTTCGTATAGAGGGCATCAAGGACCGTATTGCTCACCGCCCCCTCCGAGGGCCAAAAGCCTGCGGGACTATCGCCGAAAATCTTTTTATACTTATTTATTGCCCCTTCAATATGGGCGAAGGCATCCTCCTTTGTATCAACCCTGACATCGGGTAAGGCTATATCCTCCGTAACCTCTTTTGCTGAATCTATGCTGAAGAGCAAGGGTAATATGGGGTGGTAGTAGGGGGATGTGGTTACACATATCCTTCCCTCCTCCCTGAGCTTCCTGTATGCGGGCAGTATGTCTCCTATGATGTGCCTTAATGCTTCAAGTAGCATGTTCTTTTCTTCTTCTGTGTAATCTCTCTCCTTATCTTTGAGCGCTTTTATGATATCGCTCCTACCTCCACTCATCTCCCCCACCCATGCCATTAAAAAGGCTACCTGAATATCCAGAAGGCTTGTATTGGCTGTTTCTTTCAGCAGGGGCATCCTTTCCTTCAGCCTGTCTGTCGTTACTTCTATTAAAGAAAGGAAAAACTCCCTTTCTTCCTCCTCTATATCCTTGGGATGTTTTTTTATCACATTCAACAGCTTACAGCTTACATCGTCCCTTTGATAATCCTCAATCTGATCTATGAGCACAGGTGTAAGGTTGAAGTTCATTTTAAGCTTAGTGAATTTTTCTAAGAAGAGGGGCATTTCAAGGTAGTCCTTTATGCTGTGAAGAAAAACCCACGGTAACTCATAAGTAAATGTGAAGGGGTTTTTATACATGGGCTGGTGCATGTGCCACCATAGAATTAGATAAAGCTTTTTCATTTTATTCAACCATTCTTGAGTAGAATTTGTCTATGTAATTTTTCAACATCCTTCTTGCACAGAAATTGGGTGCGATGCTCTTAATTGCGGACTTCATAAGCCTGACCCACTTCTTAGGGAAACCCCCGTTTTCCCAATCATAATAAAGGGGAACGATCTTCTCTTCAAGTATCTCGTATATGGATTCCGCGGGATTTGTATTGTCAAAAGCCCATCCGTTTTCCCCATTGTATCCTTCTATCCACCATCCGTCAAGTATTGAAAAATGGGGAACACCGTTCATTGAAGCCTTCATACCGCTTGTACCGCATGCCTCAAGGGGGGGAAGGGGATTGTTGAGCCATACATCCACCCCCCTTACAAGATAGTGAGCCAATTGTTCGTCATAATCTTCAACGAAGGCTATTCTGCCTTCAAACCTCGGATCGCGGGCAAAGTTGAATATTCTCCTTATAAGTTCTTTGCCTTCCTCATCCGCGGGGTGGGCTTTGCCTGCAAATATTATCTGAACGGGTCTTTCGGGATTTGTCACTATACGGGCGAGCCTGTCCGGATCGGTGAATATAAGATCGGGTCTTTTATAGGATGTCATCCTTCTCGCGAATCCAACCGTGAGTATGCTCGGATTGAGAAATACGCCGAAGGCTGTAAGCAGGGAAGGATCAGCCTTTTCCTTGTACCACCTCTTCCTTGCCCTTTCCCTTATATGGATTATCATGTTTTCCTTGTTCTTCATATGAACATGCCAAAGCTCTTCATCCGGTATATCATCAACAAGCTCCCAGAGGGATTTTTTGTCATGAAGATCAAGCCAGTTTTCTCCGAGGTATTTATTAAAAAGTATTCGCAGGTGCTCGCATATCCATGTGGGAAGATGCACGCCGTTGGTTACATAATCTATGGGCGGTTCATCCTCCAAAAGGAAATCCCACATATTTTTTGTTACTTCCTGGTGTTTTTTACTCACTCCATTTATATGACCTGCGAGTCTCATCGCCATTACCGTTGTGTTAAGTCCTTCCCCTTCGGGTGATCTTCCCATATCTATTATCTTTGAAAGATCAACACCATATTTTTCCTTTATAAAACCGAACTGCTTCTTTACCATATCCATGGGAAATACATTTATTGCGGATCTGAGGGGTGTATGGGTTGTAAACAGTGAGGTTCTTCTGGTCTTTTCCAAAGCATCTTCATAAGACATGCCCTTCTTCATAAAATTAAGGATGCGTGCGAGAAGGGCAAAGACGGGATAGTCTTCATTTATATGTATTCCGTAAATGTCAATACCAAGTTTTTCAAGTAGTATGATGCCTCCGAAACCGAGTACCATCATCTGTTTTAATCTCAGTTCGCTGTCCGCTATATAAAGCTTTGATGAAATTTCCCTATTATGGGGTGCATTTTCTTCAACATCCGTGTCCAAAAGGTATAAGGGCGTCCTCCCCACATCCGCTTTCCATACACCCATATATACCTTTTCATCGTAGCAGTAGGTGTATATCTTTATCCAGTTGCCTTCATTGTCGTAGAGCTTTTTTATGGGCATATTCTCCTTCTTTATGAGGTCGCTGTTATCCTCTTGCCATCCGTCCTTATTTATCCTCTGTTTGACATAGCCTTCCGGATACATGAAGCCTATACCCACCATAGGAAAACCAAGATCACTGCTTTCTTTCAGGATGTCGCCTGCGAGAAATCCGAGTCCGCCCGCGTATATAAGTAAGGTGTGGTGGAGTCCGTACTCCGGCGAAAAAAAGGCTATGGGTTTCTTGAATCTCTCCCTGTAGTGGCTTGGTTTGTTCATGTATTCTTGAAAGTATCCGTAAATATAATTGAATTTTGATATGAACTTTTTATCCGTTACGATATCCCTTATTCTCCCGTCAGCCCTGTTCAACAGCTCTATGGGATTCTCTTTTACCTCATCCCAAAGGATGGGATCAATTGATCTGAAAAGCTTCCTTACTTCGGGTTCCCATGTCCACCACAGATTGTAGGCTAACTCCTTCAAGCCCTCCCTTATTTCCTTTTCCATAATTAGATTTTACTGTAAAAAATATTTTAGTTTCTCACAATTGCGGGGTGCATTGGCATTAAAATCGTTGTTAAAATAAGCGAAGATCTCTTTACACTCCGCTTGTTTTATTTTTAAAGCCCACTCTTTAAGCTCCTCATCCGAGTAATCGTATTTGTACCATCCCTCTTTCCCGTGAAATCTTATGTATGCAAAGTCCGTAGTTACAATTAGATCTTCGGGAAGGTTCGGGGCACTCACACTACAGAAACAAACGCCCTTTTCCCTCATCTTCTTATATGTTTCCTCATTCCACCAGCTTTTGTGTCTGAACTCAATAACATTTTTTACCTCGGGATCTATCTGGTCAAGTATGATATCAAGATTTTCCGCGGAAGCTTTATAACTCGGCGGTAATTGTATAAGCATGCATGCCAGCTTTTCCCTCAGGTTGTCCTTTACAAGGTTGTAAAAATCCTTAGTTTCCTTTTCCGTATCCCTGAACTTTTTGTAATGGGTAATGGTCCTCGGCATTTTTACGGAAAACAGAAAACCCTCCGGTGCTTGCTTGTACCATCTTTTTATATCCGAGGGTTTGGGTATCCTGTAGAAGGTGGCGTTTATCTCAACCGTGTTAAACTTTGTAGCATAGTAGGAAAACCATTGGGACATTTTAAGTTCCTTAGGGTAAAATCTGCCCCACCACCCTTTATAAAAGTAACCCGAGCATCCCAAGTGATATATTTTATCCCTTCCCACCCGCTATGGCAGGCACTATGGATATAACATCCCCGTCCTTTAAATCCGTGTCAATACCCTTAAGGAATCTTATATCTTCATCGTTTAGATAGAGGTTAACAAATTTCCTCAGCTCCCCGTTTTCATCCAACAATCTTTCCTTAAAGCCGGGGAACTTTTCCTCAAGCTTTTCTATAGCCTCCCTTATGTTGCTTGCTTCCACCTCTATCTCACCCTGGCCATCGGTAAGCCTTCTGAGGGGTGTTGGTACCCTTACGGTTACCGCCATTCGCCAACCTCCTCTATGTTTTAACAAGTACCTTCTCTTTAAAGTCTTTAAGACTTGCTTTTATTTTAACAGGTGTTTTAAGATATCCGTCAAGTACTTCCATGGTTTTATAACCGTTTCCTGTTATGTATGCAACTACCGTTTCATCTCTTCTTATCTTTCCGCTCATTGCAAGTTTTTTCAATACCGCTATCGTTGTGCCTCCCGCAGTTTCCGTAAATATACCTTCAGTTTCCGCAAGCAGTTTTATACCTTCTATTATTTCTTCGTCGGTTGCGGTTTCCCAGTCTCCCAGACTCTCCCTTGTTACATTCAGGGCATATATACCGTCCGCTGGATTTCCTATGGCTATGGACTTGGCTATTGTATTGGGCTTAACAGGTTTGACGAAATCAGACCCCTCCTTCCATGCTTGGGCTATGGGAGAACAGCCGAGGGCTTGAGCTCCGTAAACCCTTGTCTTCAGTTCATTGATGAGACCCACCTTCAGAAGCTCTTTTAAACCCTTCCATATCTTTGTTACGAGTGAACCCGAAGCTGCTGGGGCTACAACCGCATCTGGCGCCTTCCAGCCCAGCTGTTCAACAACTTCAAATGCAAGGGTTTTTGACCCTTCCGCATAAAAGGGTCTTATGTTTATATTGACGAACGCCCATTGTAGCTCGTTTGCTATTTCGGAACACAACCTGTTTACATCGTCATAGGTGCCTTCAACCGCTACCACAGTGGGGTTAAAGACGAGACTTCCTATTATCTTCTGTGTTTCAAGGTTTGCGGGGATGAAAACAAAACAGTTCATCCCTGCTTGCGCAGCATGGGCGGATACGGAGTTTGCGAGGTTTCCTGTTGATGCACATGCGGCGGTATCAAAGCCGAACTCTTTCGCCTTGGATAGGGCTACAGATACCACCCTGTCTTTAAAGGATAGGGTTGGATGATTTACGGAATCATCTTTGATATAAAGGTTTTCAAGACCCAGTTCCCTTCCCAGGTTTTCCGCCTTTTTAAGGGGTGTAAAGCCTGCGGTAAGTCCTACAGTCGGTTCTTCCACCGGCAGAAGATCTATGTATCTCCATAAGCTTTTCGGACCTTCCTCTATCTTACTTCTGCTTATGTTCCTTTTTATTTCATCGTAATCATATATAACCTCAAGGGGACCGAAACAGAATTCGCATACATGTATGGGTTCAACGGGATACTCCCTGCCACATTCTCTGCAAACGAGTCCCCTTACCTTCGCCATTTAATTCCTCCGGATAAAAGGTTATAAGAATAAAATTATAACCTTAAAGTATTAGGGATGTAAGTTCCTTTTTGCCCGTCCCCTCTTTTGCGGATGTAAGGACACACTTATGATCCATGGCCTTTATTTCCCTTTTTAACCTTGCGAGTTCCGATTGATTCAATTTGTCCATTTTGGTAAAGACTATGGTGAAGGGTATATTAAGTGCTTCAAGCCACTCAGCCATCATCTCATCAAGGGGTGTAAACCCGACCCTGCTGTCAACGAGAAGAAAAACCATCTTTATATTTTGTTTTCTCTCCCTAAAATAATTTTCCATAAGGGATTTCCACTCTCTCTGCATTGCTTTTGAAACCTT
>JALWBR010000050.1 GCA_027037055.1 Aquificales bacterium
TAAGCCCTTTTCAATCCTATCAATGGTTGCGGGTTGACTTGAAAGGGTGTACTCTCCCCAAATGTTTTTAAGATATTCCGTAAGTTCATTAATTTCTATTCCCGAATTACCCGTAGATAAACTTGAGACAACGGACAAAAGGTTTTCGGAAGAAAAGCCGGTTAATTTAAGGGATGGCTTAACTACCTTTGAGATTTTAGAGTTGTTCTCCCTTGCATGATTAGAATTCCCACTTACAAGGATTCCGAAACCTGCATCTTTGATCAATCCTGTTATTTCTTCCGCATAAATAGGGAAAAGTGTATCTTCAAAAATTACATGTTCAATAAGACTATCACCGTCCAAGAAGTCCACAAGATCGTTGTAATACTCTCCGTGAGGATCAAATACAAAAACCTGAACATCCTCACTTGCCTGAACAAGTCTGCATAAGAAAAGTTTTGCGAAGTAGCTTTTCCCGGAACCCGTTGTTCCTATTATCAGCATGTGTTTATTAACTACCTCTTTACCATCCACAAAAACATCAATATCAGAATCCTCAAGCTTTCCTACCCTAACCGGGATGATCATATCTCTCCCCGATGAGGTTTTTTTCATTAGTAGATTAAGAGTTTCCTCTGAGACCTTATATACACCCTCGCCCACATCAAAGGGTTTTTTAACCATATCAAGCTGTCCTTCCTTTATAATGCCCACCACTTCCGCTGTGCCCACCTTCATCCTGTTCCCGTTTCCGCTTATATATGCGTAAACCGCGGATTTTTTCCATTCTTTGTCCTTGTCATCCGAAAATATCTTTTTGAAATCTTCAAGGGGTGCAAAAACTGGAGATTCATAGGAAGTAAAGGGATTTGCAAAAAATCCCGTGTCGTAGGCGTATATACTTGTTACCCTTGCAAGAACTTTACCCTCATTCAATCTTATTTCAACATAAGACTGCTCGCTTACATCCTCATCAATAAGGATGAATTCAAAGGAATGGGATTTTACAGGATTGAGGGTAAAACCGAGCAGATCATTTCCGAATTCATGTGAATGTTTTTCTTTTATACTTTCAAAGTAGCTTATAAGTTTTTCTATCTCTTCTTCTCCGTCGGAGCTATCATAAAATACGCCTGCTTCTATGTTCCCCTTAGAAATATCAGATAAGCCCGCCTCGGTGAAGTTTGCGGAGCCTACCACAGCCTTTTTATTGTCAACAATTATAAATTTTGCATGCAGTCTGTTGCAGAGATATACTTTACCGCCCGCTTCCTGAATCTTTCTGAACACCCTGTCATCCGTGATGATTAAATCTTGAAACTCGGAGGCTCTTAATATGATCTCTACGGGTATGTTTTTCTCCTTTGCAATATCAAGGATATCTTCAAAGTACTTACCTTTTATCCATGCGGATGCTATTTTCATGTTTTCTTGGGCGGATCTGACTATTTCCGTAATCTGGTTGAATATGTTGTCACTTGTGAGAAGTTTCATCCCTTTACCCCTCTAAAATGGAGTTTTTGGTCGTTTCTTCTAATATTTTAACTGTTATAGCGGTTATTGAACGGGTATGTGTACAAATAAAAACAAAATCCATATCATTTTAAAAAGGGAAAACCCAATTTATAGTTTTGATCTATGGCGATTGAGGGGTTTGTTGAGGCTCTTGAGGAGGGGGTGTATGTTGGGAACGATATTTTAAAGATTTATCACAGAAGTAAGGGTAGATTTGTTGAGGAGGAGAATGTTTGTGTTAGGTGGGGAGGAGAGCATATTT
>JALWBR010000051.1 GCA_027037055.1 Aquificales bacterium
TCGCCTTCCACCAGCTCTATATCCGCGGGCACTATATCCCCTATCCTAAGTTTGACCACATCCCCCGGAACTATTAATCTCGCTTCTATCTCCTTCCACACTCCGTCCCTCAGAACAATAGCCTTTTTTGCAAGTTTCCTTTTTAAAACCCTTAGGGCTGAAATAGCCTTGTGTTCCTGCCAAAGATCAACACCCGCGTTTACTAATAGCATTATCATGATGATGATGAAGTCTTCCCATTTCTGTGCAAGGGCAGAGAGCAAACCCGCGACTTCAATCATCCACGGTATTGGACCCCAAAATCTTTTGATTACTCTTTGCAGTAAGGTCTCTTCCTTTTCGGGAATCTCGTTATAACCGTATTCTTCAAGTCTCTTTTTTGCCTCTTCTTCCGTTAAACCCTTTATATTCTCATTTTTCAACTTTCTCTCTCCTTTATCCAGTCAAAGAATATGTATATACCAGCGGAGAAAAACATTCCTATTGCTATGTATCCCAAGTAGTAGAATGTGCAGAAAAGAAAATCTTTATCGCACATATTTTTTATTTTAGAGGTAAAATTACAAAAACCGTGAAATTCCTTTTTATTTTAACTCTCACCTTACCGTTGTATCTTGCCACTATGGATTTCATTATCTCCATCCCCAGACCCATTCCCTCCTTTTCCTTTTCAACCCTGTCGTTCCTTACCGCTATAAGAACATTATTTCTCCCCTTGCATACCTTTATGTGAATTTTTGATTTTGAATGTTTTACCGCATTGCTAAGCAAATTGTAAGCCAAATCCTCAAAGTCAATGGGATTTACCTCAATGGTGATAGGCTTTAAGGATAGGAAAATCTTCTTTCTTTTTAGCTCTTCCGCAAATTCTTTTATCATCTTCTTAAATATTTTTGATAAATCAACCTTTTCCGTCTGAATCCTGTCTTCCGCTTTCCTTTCAAGAAGGTGTATTATTGTTTTTATATCCCTTTCTAACTTTCTGTTGGCAATCATCAACCTATCAACAGCCCTTCTGTCATAGTTTTTATCAAGTATTCCGAGATTTACCTTTTGAATAGCAATAAAATTGCCAAATTTATGGGATATGGACATCAATACGAGGTCCATAAACTTTCTGTGTTCCTCAATTTCCCTTAGCAGTATTGTTACTATGGCAAAGGTGCCTATTATGATCATAAAGATGAGAACCGCCTCCCATATTATAATCACGGTCATGTAATGATTTGTTAAAGATTCTATTTCCTTTTTTTCTATACCCACGTACACTGTTTCCGTTCCGAAGCCTTCCGAAGGGAAGGAATAGACTATGTAATCGTTGTCAGGTTTCTCAAGGATCTTGACACCGTCCGTTTCCTTAATACCGGTGGTTATATAGTTCAGATATGCGGTATATACCTTTTGGTATGAGTACATATCAATAAGTCTTTTAAACTCAAGAAAACTGACCACATTTAGTATGGAGAAGCCGACGATAAGAAGAATACCGAATATCAGCAGTATTTTAATCCTTATCTTTGACAAATCTGTATCCTCTTCCCCTGTAGGTTTCTATGGCTTTCTTGGGCAGTATCCTCCTCAGATTTTTTATATGCGCCCTTACCACATCCTCACATACGGGTTCATCCCCCCACACATAGTTCATTATCTCATCCTGACTTAGTATCTTACCTTCATTCTCAACAAGGAATTTAAGCAGAAGCCAATCCTTTTTACCTAATATAACTTCCTTTCCGTCCTTCCAAATCCTTTCGTTTTCCAAATCTATTTCAACATTTTCTATTTTTACCCTCTCCTCTGTGATCGTTCTCCTTTTCAAAGCCCTTATTCTAAGCAAAAGCTCCAAGGGATCAAAGGGTTTGGTAAGATAATCATCCGCACCCCTCTCAAAGCATACCTCTTTATCATATATCCGTCTTTTGGCGGTTAGTACGAGAATGGGTGTTTTTTTGTCTTTTTCTCTTATCTGTAAGAGTAAATCCTCCCCTTTTATATAGGGCATGATGAGGTCAAGGACTATAACATCGTAAGAGGAGACAGATAGAAGATCCATAACCTCCCTCGGGTCCCATATCCATTCAACGATTATGCCCTTATCTTCAAGAAAATCCTTAACCGATTCACCGAGTATTTTATCGTCTTCAATCAGAAGCACCTTCATGACATACCCGCTATAATATCCACTGCTTCAGATACATGGGAAACAGTAATAACTTCCGCTCCATCAATATCTATTTCGGCACCTTTGGGGGCTATAACAGTCTTATAACCATATTTGGTAGCTTCCTTGATCCTTACATCTCCGAGATGCACGGGTCTTACCTCTCCCGAGAGTCCCACCTCTCCGAAGGCAACAACCCTTTCAGGTATGCTTATATCCTTCTTTGAGGATGCAATGGCAAGCAATACGGGAAGATCAACCGCAGGCTCTTTTACTTGAATTCCTCCAGCCACATTAACAAATACATCAAGATCCCTTGTAAAAAGCTTTGCCTCCTTTTCAAGCACCGCTAAGATAAGGGCGAGCCTGTTTATATCGTAGCCTTGCGTCTTCCTCTGAGGCGTGGTATATAAGGCAGGTATAACAAGCGCTTGTATTTCAAGGAGCAAGGGTTTACTTCCTTCCGTGTAAGGGAACACTATACTGCCAGGTTTTTTTCTCTCCTCTGAAACCAAGAATTGGGAAGGATTCTTTATCTCTTCCATTCCCCTGTCCGTCATTTTAAACATGGCAATTTCGCCCGTTGTCCCGAATCTGTTCTTTACGACCTTCAAAACCCTGTAGAAGTTGTATCTTTCACCCTCAAAATAAAGGACGGTATCTACTATATGTTCAAGGATTTTCGGACCTGCCACAAGGCCCTCTTTGGTCACCTGACCCACTATAAAGGCGGGTATTCCTTTTTCCTTACATATCTTTACAAGTTTAAAGGTACATTCCCTCACCTGTGAAACAGATCCCGCAGAAGAGTCAAGCTCGGATGTAAAAATGGTCTGTATGGAATCAATAACTACAAGAGAGGGGTTGAGGCTGTATATATTGTTTTCTATATTTTCAAAGTTTGTTTCGGTAAGCAGAAAGATATCGGAAGATAGGACTCCTATCCTTTTTGCCCTTGATGCTATCTGTAAACCCGATTCTTCCCCTGATACATAAAGGACAGGACCCTTGAATTTGTCCGCAACCTGTAACAGAAGGGTTGACTTACCTATACCCGGTTCACCTGCAATTAATATTACTTGCCCTTTTAAAAGTCCTCCTCCGAGGGCGGAATCAAGTACTTCCATACCCGTTTTTATTCTTAATTCCCCCTCCTCCTTCAAACGGGCCAGAGGAATCGCCTCAAGGGATGCTTCTATCACACCTCTTTTATTTATAATTTCTTCTACTATTGTGTTCCATGACCCGCACGAAGGACACCTTCCCATCCATTTAACCGAAACATAACTGCATTCCTGACATATAAATCCCTTTTTTAATTTAGCCATTACATCACTTTAATATAGGCAAATCCCTTATATTGAAGTTCCGAAACGGTAGCTACACCAGAAGGGACAACCTTTACAAATTCAAAAAGGTTTTCTTCTTTAAGCTTCATTCCCCGTATGGTTATCTGGCATACATAAAATTCCACATCATAGTTTGTAAGACTTGAAGTTCTCTCATAAGCTCTCTTTACATCTATCTTTTCCTTTTCCCACTTTGTACCTTTGTGATCTTTTAGGAAAAATTTGAGTCCTTCACCGTTTGCAACGACTATTATCTTTATCTGGAATGGATCAAAATCGTAGGCGGAAAGATGATTCCTTATATTGGTAAGCATCATGTGAAATCTGTCTTCCTCCGTAAAGTCACAGTGATAAACCGCTCCCTTCTCCGCATCAAATTCAAGCTCGGAAAGTTTCACCCTTTCAAGAACGGGTTTCTTTTCCTTTGCAACAGCTTCCCTTCCTACGAAAGGAAGATAGGCAAGAAGTACACCGCTTAATTTTAAAAAATCCCTCCTGTCCATGATCCCGCACCTCATAATTTAATATAAAATAAAGGAAACAAAATGGGCGAATATGTGTTCATAACTGGGATAGGGTCAGGCTTAGGCAATGCACTTGCAGAGGAATCTTTAAAAAGGGGGTACCGCGTACTTGCTTTAAGCAGAAGACTGCCCGAGGATTTAAAGTCAAAGGATATTACTTTTAAATATTGTGATCTTTCGGAGATTGAAAGAATAGGTACAAGGGTAAAAGAACTCATTGAGGGTGTTGAGCATATAAATCTTGTTATATTAAACGCAGGAGTGCTGGGCCAATTCGGGGATATGTACGATATATCCCTTCGTAAGTTCGAAGAGGTGATGGATATAAATGTATGGGCAAATAAGGTTATTATTGATACATTTATTGAAAATAAGGTTAAGGTTGAAATGATAATAGGTATATCCTCGGGTGCTTCCGTAAACTGTAACAGGGGATGGAATGCCTATGCAATGTCAAAGGCAAGTCTTAACTGCCTTTTAAAGCTTTATGCAAGGGAGATGGAACATACACACATAATATCCCTTGCGCCTGGTCTTGTCATGACTCCAATGCTTGAAGAGGTTATGAGGCAAGACGAAGTAAAATATCCTTCTGTAAAGAGGATAAAGGAGTCCCCAAAAAGAAGTCCGGAAGAGACAGCACGACTCATATTTGACTTAATCCCCCGCCTCAAAGAATTTGAAAGCGGATCTTATGTAGATATAAGGGATATTGTGGGTTAATTACACTTTCCACCAACTCCCTACTGAACTTATCAGACCCATCCAAAGGTATCTCCATAACTGCTACTATGTTGTATTGTACATACTTACCGAACTTACCTTCAACACTGCCCTTAAGATGACTCTTCCCTTCTTTATGGGATATAACCCTCCTTTTGAGATTTTTGCAATATTTCTATTTATGTATTTACTTTTTAAACTTGTAAAACCTAATGTATGTATATATTTCATGCTCAGTGTAAGGTAACTTGTTTTCAAAATTACGATCAACTACATATCCTCTTAATTTTGGTATTTTGAAAAGTGGTGATAAGTCTCTGTCTTCCACTCTATCTATATGCACTGCTTCAATGCTTTCGTGTCCTTCAATGGGTTTAAGCGTAGGAGTTTTATCAATTATGAGCCAACGTATTTTTTTTAGTTTTTTGATAGGCGAAAGATCTTTGGGTCTTCCTGAAGCACTTATCAAAATGCTTTCAAGGTTTTCAAAATGTTCAATACCTTCAAGCGATTTAAGACCCATTGCGTAATATACTTTAATTTCTTTTAGCTTTTTCAACCCTGGGGCACCTTTAAAGTTTCTTATTGATGGTTGGTTTAATTGAATGAATTCCAGATTAACGAGTTCTTTCATGGGAGAAAGATCTTTGAAAGGATATGACCATATAGTAAGCTTTTTTAAACTCTTTGCTTTAAACACACTCTCAGCACCAGGCCAGTAGGGATTTATCTCAGCTTCCTCAAGTTCCTTAAAAGCGGTAAAGTCTATCCTTCCTAAATCATTTTTTATATAAGGTGGATGTATCCTAACCCTTTTGACATTTCGGAAACATTTTAGAAATTCTATTTCTTGACCCCTGTATATTTCAAACACATTATCAAAAACCCCCAAAAAACGAATATCTTGACCGTAGGAACATATAAAATCTTCTGTACCTCTTTCAAAATTAATTATGTACATTTCTGTAACTTTGTAACCTTTATGAGCTTCTCTAACATCTTCAACATAATCCCTTTTTAGATCACGAAATGATAAAAACGCTTCCTTTGATGGTTCATATAGACGAACCCTTACACCTTTATCTTTACCTATCTCTATTACCTTCTCCTCTTCCTCCATCTTTTCCTACCTTTATTACCAACCTTTTTAAGTTCTTTAAGTGAACTATCCATTTTTTCTTTATACTCTTTATTAAATCCAGGTTTGAACTTTTCTTTAACCATACCTCTGGGTGTTAATGTATTATCTGTAACAGGATTTTTCCTATTTAGTTCTATATAGGTTTTAAAAACTTCATTTTGTCTAACCTGCTCCAACACCCCACTTTCCACCAACTCCCTACTGAACTTATCAGACCCATCCAAAGGTATCTCCATAACAGCCACTATTTCGTATTCTACATCATTATCTTTAAATTCGCCCTTTATACTTTGACTCAAATGACTCTTCCCTTCCTTATGAGACATAACCCTCTTTCTAATATTCTTACTTTGACCTACATAATATATTTCACCTATCTTATTTTCATTCTTCTTAGCCTCAGCAATAATCACATAAACCCCTTCCTTATCAGACAACTTGTCAATATCACCAGCACTTACAACCCTTATCTTATCCTTATTTCTCTTTGCAAGCTTCAAAACACTGTTGGCTACATCATCAGCAGATTTACCCGCATGAAAACCTAAGGCTATAAAATCACTCCCCCTCTTAAACAGCTTGACTACCTTCTTAACCTTATTGACAGGATTTATACTCTCTACAAGCTTCTCTACAAAGACCTTAGAAGCTTCCTCTACCCCTCCCTCCTTGTATGCATCATAAACATCCAATGCATCCGCTACATAACCTGCAGCAACTAATAAAGCAGCAACAAAAGGAAGACTATCTACATCCTCCGGATTTATCCTGCTTAAAACCCTGTTTCCTTCCTTGAAAAGCTCATAATCCTCATACCTTATGTTCCAATCCAGCGCATCCTGATAGGTGTAGTTTTGCTTAGGCGGATCAGAAAAGAGAGACCAACTGAAATAAGAAACATCACCCACAAAATAGGCAAGTTCTGTTTGTTCTAAGTCAGACAGATCCTGTCTATTTAAGGCATTGTCCCTCCTTTGAGCTTCGGTGAATATGGTCATTACAATGGCGGAGCCGTCGTTTATAGGAATTGCTTCTGTGTTGAAGTAGAATTCATCCTCTTCCCTGTTGTATCCCCCCATAAGGTTTGAAAGCTTGCCATTCTTATCAAGGGGATTATTAACCTCAGAACCTTGATACAGGTATATCTCATCAGTGGGTGCTTGACCCTCAGTAAGGCTTGACTGGGCGGAAGTAGAAAGATACGCAATTGCATCATAAAGCGCTTGAGGATCATAAGCTATTGCATTGTTTATTACCTCTTCAAGCTGAGTATCACCGAGGGTCAAAGAAGCCAAAGTATCAACAGCTTTGAAACCCTGATCTATCTTGTAGTAGGTGAGCTTTATACGATCCCAAATACCTTGATCTTCGTAGAAATCAAACAGCTGAAGTAAACTCGATATGTATGTACGCTACGACACAGTGTCCGTTATGGAGATACCTTTATATGTTTCAGAAATATAACTTTTTCAAGTCCAGGATACTAATATATACGCACCTATTTCAAAATCCCTCCCCCTCTAAGGTGCTATGCCCTCTGGAACTTTCTGTATGCCCATTCATAAACGGACGGGAGTATTATAAGTGTTAGGAGTGTTGAGGTTATAACTCCTCCCACGACGACAACAGCCAGCGGTTTTTGTACTTCCGAACCTATGTCCGTTATAAGTATAAGGGGCAGAAGTCCAATGAAGGTTGTGGTTGCGGTTATAAGGATCGGTCTTATCCTGAGCAGTGCTCCCCTTTCGCAAGCTGATCTTATATCAAGACCGTCTTCAAGGAGCGCCTTTATGTAAGATACGAGTACTACCCCGTTCAAGGTTGCTATACCGAATACCGCTATAAAGCCTATGGCGGACGGTACGGATAGATTAAACCCGGAAATGTAAAGGGCAAATATACCCCCTATCACAGAAAATGGAACATTTAGCATAACCACAAGGGCATCCCTTACGGAATTGTATGTGAGGTAAAGTAGTACAAATATAAGCATTATGGACACGGGAACAGCTACGGATAATCTCTTCATAGCTCTTTCCTGACTTTCAAATTGACCGCCGAAGGTTATAAAGTAACCCGGGGGCAATTCTATTTCTTTTTTGATCCTTTCCCTTATTTCATTTACTGCACTACCCATATCTCTTCCTTCAACATTTGCCATGACAAGGGCAAATCTTACATTGTTTTCCCTTCTTATAACAAATAGACCTGGTTCAATTTTTATATCCGCCACATCTCCGAATCTGAGCAGTCTTCCTTCTCTGAAGAAGAGGGGTATCTCCTTAAGCCTGTTTACATCACCTTTGTAATCATCCTTTAATGATAAGACTATGGGAAACAGAATGGTGTCCCTCTGGAGTACACCCACCTCATCACCTCCCAATACATACCTTACAACTTCCATTACCTCTTCAACGGATATACCGTATCTTTCAAGCACTTCCCATTTTGGATATACCCTCAGCTGTAATCTTCCCGCTTGCACTTCCTTTTCTACATCAACTATACCTCTTACATCCCTTATTATCTCCGCAACCCTCTCCGCTATCTCATTTATTTTGTAGGGATCCGCACCGAACACCTTTATTGCAAGATCCGCCCTGACACCAGACAGCAGTTCGTCTATCCTCATCTTTATAGGCTGGGTGAAACTCATAGTACCCGGCAACCATTCAAGGTCATGCCTAAGCATATCGTTAAACTCTTCCCTGCTGGAGAAGGTCTTCCACTCCTCTGGCGGATTCAGAATAATCCATGTTTCAATATAGTTCACCTCCGCAGCCTCTCCCTTTTCCGCCCTACCTACCGTAGAGAATACCCTTACAACCTCAGGGTATTTCTTTACCTCCTTTTCAACAGCCATAGCAACCCTCTTTCCTTCTTCAAGGGAAACATTAGGATCAAGATATATCTTTATGAGTGATGCACCTTCCTCAAGCTCAGGGGCGAATTCCGTCCCTATTCTTGTAAGGAGCAGAAGACTTGCAATGAAGGAAACAATAACTCCTCCCATTATGGGTATACGATGTTTAAAGGAAAATCTGAGGACCTTTTCATATCTCCTATTTATAAACTCCATGACCTTACTGTATTGAGTTTTACCAGCCTTAACGAAGTAGTAGGAGAGAACCGGGATGAAAGTAAATGCTACAAACAGAGAACTGAGAAGCGCAAGGATTAGAGTTAGGGCAAGGGGTTTGAAGTATTTACCTTCAATAGATTCAAACACAAATATTGGTGAAAATACGATGACTATTATTAATACCGCAAATACTACCGGTCTGTAAACTTCCTTAACAGAGTCAATAATTATGGATATCTTAAATCCACCTTTTTTCTCCGTTAGATGCCTGTATATATTTTCAACCACAACGACAGAGGAATCAACGAACATACCTATACCTATGGCAAGACCTCCGAGTGTCATAAGGTTACCGCTCATTCCGAAGTTGTACATGATGATAAAGGCTATAAAGAGGGTTAAGGGTATGGATGATATAACTATCAGTGATGCCCTGAGGTTGCCAAGGAAGAAGGCGGTAACAACAGATACGAGGATTATACCTCCCATAAGCGCCTTTTGAATGGTTGATACAGCCTTCTCCGTTAAGTAAGCCTGATCATAGAGGTGTTCTATTTCTATTCCTTCCGGAAGTATATCCTTTAGCTCCTCAATTTTTTTCTTTACTTTATCAACAACCTCCTTTGTATTTTCATATATCCTCTTTACTACAATGTTTCCTATAACCTCCTCCCCGTTCATGGTGAAGGCTCCCCTTCTGTTGGGGACCTCGCCTTCTATAATTTGGGCTATGTCCTTTACATATACGCTTATACCCCTTTCTTCATCAACTTTTACGGGTATATTCAAAATTGTTGAAGTGTCATAAACCCTTCCGAGTCCCCTCACAACGAGGTTGCCTTCAGAAGAATCAAAGAAACCTCCCCCAACAAGTATGTTGTTCTTTTCAAGAGCATCAAGCAGATCTTCCATTGTAATGCCGTAAGCCAACATCTTTTCAGGATCAGGTACTACGAGGTATGCCTTTTCCGGTCCCCATTGTATTATCTCTTCAACCCCTCCCGCACTCATAATTATGGGTCTTACGGTCCACTGTTGAAACACGGATTTAAGTTCCTCAAGACTGTACTTACCGGTTGTATCCTTAAGCACATAAAGAAGGGCATTACCTAAGCCTGTTGCATTCGGACCCATCACCGGTGCATATCCTTCGGGTAACTGGGCTTTAGCATCGGGCAGTTTTTCCATCACGAGCCTTCTTGCAAAGTAAATGTCCGTTCCGTCCTTAAAGAAGACTGATACATAGGAGAGACCTGCAAGTGATGCACTTCTTACGAGTTCCACATCCTTTAATCCGTTCATAACCGACTCTATAGGAATAGTTATAAGGGTCTCCACCTCCTCCGCTGACAAACCTGGTGCTTCCGTATATATATTTACCTGAACTGGTGTAGGATCCGGAAAGGCATCTATAGGAAGCTTATTAAAACTGTAAATTCCATAAGCAACAACCAGCCCTATTATGATAAGTACAAGAAGTCTGTATTTTAAGAGTTCCCTTAACATCAGATCTTACCTCCCTTCAATGGGCATGACCTGCCGCTTCAACACCCACAAGTTTGGACTTAAGAAATACAGTGCCTTCAACCGCTATAAGTTCTCCTTCCTTCAGACCTTCAATAATCTCATAGTAGGAATCAATCTCCCTGCCTATAACAACCTCCCGAGGTTCAAAACCTTTAGGTTTTCTAACGAAGACTATATTTTCGCCCTCTATGTCCTGGACAGCCTTCTTAGGTATTAGAATTGCCCTTTTTCTGTCAAGGGGTATTTCAAGAGTAACAAAGGCTCCCGGTTTCAGTATATGTCCTTTGTTTTTAGCTATACATCTTACTTTTACCCTTCTTGTCTTTTCATCAACCTCATGGTGAATAAAATCAATAGTGCAGGGAAGTCTTTTACCTAAAACGGAAACAATACCTTTTGTATTTTCCTTAAGATCTCTTGCACTTTCGTAAGGCACATATCCGTAAACCCATAAAACCTCGTGAGAGTGTATCTTGAACATAATGTCATCCAGGCCAACCGGGGAACCTTTTATAACAAGCTGTTTAACAATGAATCCGTCAATTGGAGACTTTATAACCAAGTATCCGTCCTTTAACTCACCGTAGGTTTTAAGCTTCTCATTCAAAGCCTTATATATACCCTTTGCCCTTTCATACTCTATCAGGGATGTGTAATATCTTGTGTATTTTATAAGTTTCTGTTCATAGAGCTGTTTATCCCTTTCATAAATTCTCTTTGCTGTTTCAAGCTTTACCTTTGCTATGTCAAGCTCCGCCTTAAGATCAATTATGTCGGGTGAATATATGAGGGCAATTAAATCACCTTTTGAAACCCTATCTCCTTCCTTTGCAAAGATTTCCTTAACGATGCCTTCCACGGGTGATGTTACTATGGCGCTGAGCAAGGGGTTTTCCTCAACCTCAGCGGGTGCCTTTATTGTTTTTCCAACGAAATCCTTCTTTACTTTTTCTACCTTTATACCGAGATCCTTTATATATTTATCCTCAAGCTCAACAAAGTCCTTTCTGTGGCCATGCTCATCCTCATGACCATGATCGTGATCTTCACCGCCGAGGGTTAAAGCGGAAAATATTAAAAAGATAATTAACATTAACCTCATTTCTTCCAACCTCCTAAGCTTATAAATTCACCCACAACAAGGTGAAGCTCTTTCAACATATCAAGCCTTTCCATAAGCAACTTGTAATAACTTTCCCTTATATTTGAAAGCTCAAAGAGACTAATTACCCTATCCTTGTAAGCTACAATTCCTATTTCCAATTCCCGCTTTGCGGATTTTACAGTATCCTCATCTATGCGTTTTACTTGTTCAATTATTGTCCTGTATCTTTCCCTTATTGAGGATAGAAGCGCCTCTATCAGTATCTTTCTGTTTTCAAGCTCCTTACTTAGAGATTCCTTTAATGAAATGTTTTCAATTATTTCTCCCTTTCTTCTGTAAAAAAGCGGTAATGTGCTTTCAAGGGCTATCCTGTATTCATAAAATCCCTCCTGGGAGTCTTCTGCAGTTAATCCGACCGATAAGGTGGGTTTTGATAAAGCCCTTTCCAATTCTATAGCCTTGTCAACCGCCTCCATTTTTAGCTTAATAGCCCTTATGTGGGGAAGCTCTTCCATATTTATACTCCTTAGAGGGGGGATATCTTCCATATTTCCCTCAACCAAATCCACTTCTTTACCAAGAAGGGAAGAAAGTTCCTTAAGCTTAGCCCTGTAGTTAGCCTCTTCTATTTTTAATTTTGCCTCCAATATATCCTTTTCCCTCTTTATCCTCAGAATTTCAAGCTCAGTAGCTTCACCCAGATCGTAAGCCGTCTTTATGTAATCTTCAAGATCCTCAAGTATTTTTAAGTTTTCTTTAAGGAGTAATACTCTGCTTTTCGCATAAAGGGTTATATAAAAGCTTTTATAAACATCAGCCAAAAGTTCCCTTTCCTTTATCTCAATTTCATACTTGAAGGCTTCCATTTCCTTTTCCGCCTTAGATACCGCCTTTCCCCTTACACCCCAAAGGGGTATATCCTGCATAAAACCGAAGGAGTATAAGGGTTTATCTTCTCCTCTTCTACTGGAAATGTTCATGGTCTCAAGAGAAAGGGAAGGATTGGGAAAAGCTTCCGCTGATATAACCCTTCCCCTGTAACCTTCAAGCAATGCCCTTACGGAAAGCAATTCCCTATTATTTTCCTTTGCAATCCTTAAAGCATCCTCTATGCCTATTCCATAAGTAAACCCAAATGCAAATATAAAAACAAGAAGCAAAATCATGATATACCTCCGGAAAAGGATTTAACGGCTGTTAATAAAGTGAGGGGTATCAGATCTGAAGAATTACAGATTTAAGCATAAATATACTTATATGCCTTTTACTTATATAAATATGTTTGTCATTTTTAAAAACTATATCAGAAAAATAAATTTCATCAGGTATTTTAACAAGGGGAGTGTAATCAATTTGTTTAACCTTTATACTTTCCTTGTACTCACTTCTCAGTATATCAATAAGATTTATATGTATTTCCTTTATATCATCATTTAATGATATGGTTTCCACATGGGAACTTTTAGCACCGTCAAGGTGGATGCATATATTAAATGTTATTGAGAAGGAGCAAAGAAAAATACCTATAAAAAGCAGGAAAAGTGAATGTTTTTTGTATATCATTACATATTAAAATGCAAGACCTAAACCCAATTTACCCGCTATTTCAAGTATAGTAGTATTATTTCCAAAACCGAAGCCTATCATCCCACCGGCTGTAAGTGCAAAGTTACCTATAAGGAATCTGTAACCGAGATCGCCTGCTATATTAAAAAAGGTTGTACTACCCAAGGCGGTGCTTCTTATATTAACTGCAAAAGCGGGACCTACATAGAATCCTTCAAGCTTCTTTGACACCCAAAATCTTAACGCTCCTCCCAGAAGTATATTTGTAGTGGTTTGACCACCCTCGGAATTAACGCTCAGGTTACCAAAAGGAGCAATACTTATAAGGGGTGAAAGTTGTCTGTCATATTCATAAAAGTAACCACTGTTTAGATAAAATGAGGTGGCACCTTGGGAACTTTGAATATCAATAACAAGAGTGTTTACAGAGAAAACATTCTTAGGCTGAGCTTCAGCGTAAGACGGTATAAAAAACATTCCCCCTATACCGGCTACCATCACCAATTTTCTTATCTGCATAACATACCTCCTCTTTTCTGCTAAAATAACTTTCCCATTACATTATATCATGGAAAACTCAAGTATTGTTTTAAGTTTGATCAGTGTTTCAATAATAAGCTTTGTATCCCTTATAGGTGCTGTGTATCTTGTTATCAAAAGGGATATATTAGAAAAAACAACCCTGTTCCTTGTAAGTCTTGCTGTAGGAAGTCTATTCGGAGATGTATTCTTTCACCTTCTGCCTCATATATATATATCTGGAAGTGATGAGTTCTTATCTTCTCTGCTTATAATAATTGGGATATTAATATTCTTTATACTTGAGAAATTCCTAAGATGGAGACATGTTCATTTAGCTCCGCATGATCAAAGTATAAAGCCCGTTGCATATACAAATATAGTAGGGGATGCCCTGCACAATTTTATAGACGGCATGCTCGTGTCCGCAAGTTATATGGTAAGTATAGAACTTGGGATTGCTACAACCGTTACCGTTATACTTCATGAAATACCTCAGGAGATAGGGGATTTCGGAGTACTTGTACACAGCGGATTTACCCCTAAGAAAGCACTTGTGTTTAATTTTCTTTCCGCTATATCTTCCTTTCTTGGGGTTCTCTTCGTTATACTTATAAGCAAAGAAACAGAAGGTATGGTTGACCTGCTAATACCTATTACGGCGGGTGGGTTTATATACATAGCTGGCTCAGATCTTATCCCAGAACTTCATCATAAATCCGATTTTAAAACTTCCGCATATCAAATGATATTTATGTTGGTAGGCATTACCTTGATGGCTCTGCTCGCCCATACCCATTGAAGGTGTTATAAACTATAAGTAAGGAGGGTTAAGATGGTAGTAGAACTTAAACCTGTGGAAACTGATATTGAACCGCTTGTTACGAGAGTTTTTTTGAAATCCATTGACCTGCTTGGAGGACTTTCAAAGCTTGCGGAATTCAGAACCCTTACATGGCTTCCGTCACTTGCACGGGCATCCTATGCAATAGTATTAAGGGAAGAATACTTTAAGTCAGAGGAGGAAATAGCAGAACAGGTGGGACTTACAAAACAAACAGTCAGGAACATACTCAGAGCTGATCCCGAACTTGCCATGTACAAAATCCAGCACATTGAAGAGCTTACAACGGAAGAAAAAAGAGAACTTAAGGTCCATACAGCGGGTGGTATAGCAAAGCTGGCATACAAGCTCGTTAAGGAGGGTCACGAGGAACCCAAAATATTCCTTGAGTATTGTACCCAAACAGCACAAGCCCTTGATATACCGTGGGCTTATATGGTATTGAAGAAGATAAAGGGTTTACACTTTCCGATAAATTCAAAGGATGAAATTATAGATAAGGTGAGGGGAATTGTAATAAAGGGAAGACAGGCGGAGGAGGTTTTCTCAGAGATAGAGTACCCCATAAGAAACCCTGCAGAACTTCTTCACAGGATAAAAGAGAATCTTAAAATGTATGGAATAGACTAAGCACACTACATGCGTGCCCTTGCCCTTTTCTTCCTTTTTTTTATATTTATTCTAACCTTTACAAAACCCCTACTTGAATCCCGCGGATACATATTTTCAATTAACCGTTTATCTTTTGGAGAAAACAGTATTACCCTCGGTGAAGGAATCATATACATTCCGGACCTGTTAGAAGGTATTTATCTGAGGTTAGAGAATATAACGGTGGGTATTGATGAAAGGATATATATTAAAGGTGATGGTGTCAATGTTGTAATAAATTTGGGTAGTAATGAAAATAACAAAACATCAGGAGATACCAAAGGAAACAAAGAAGGCGGTTTTGATGCTACACCACTTGTGGAATTAGCTTCAAAGGTTGATGTAAATCTCAAAAGTGTTTATGTTTCTGTTTTAAACAATAAAACCGCCAATACCCTTTGGATAAGGGACATTCACATTGATAAGGGTAAAATATGGACGGAAGACTTTGCCTGGTATGTTTATCAACACAAAGATTATGTTCACGACCTTTATGTTCTCCTGAAAAAGGCTCAAATAAACAAGGGGGGAGTTGATATTGATAGGGCGGTTGTTGTGTCTTCCATGTACAGGTTTGAGGGAAGCGGAAGATGGGAAAGAAAAGGAGGTCTCTTTTATGCGGAAGGGTATGTATCTTCAATAAAAAATAAATATGTATATATACCCGACATACATGTTACGGGTTCCGGATTTATAAACTTTAGCGATATCCATATAGAAGCGGAGGGAAAGGTTGACTTTTTTCACCTTCGTAGAAAAAAAATATACAGGGATGCACGTGCAAAGGTGCATGTCCATGTCAAATTTCGCAGTTACACAAGGATAGAGGGAAATATAAATGTGGAAGATACGGAGGGAAGGGTTGAATACTTGATAGCAAAGGATAAAAGGATGCTTATGATGGAATTAAAGAATCTGTACATTGATAATAAAATCATAGGCATAGATTTTCCCTTCAGAACAAGGGGAGATCTTGAGTTAACCTTGGACGAAAGAACAAAAAATCTTGATTTAACCTTCTTATCTAAAAGGGTAGGCTTCCTTAAGAGATTGTTCACATCCGGGAGGCTAAAACTGAACCTTCGCTACAGTGAAGGTATTGAGGGTATTATAAATGCGGAAGTAGGAGATATAACCCGCCTATCCTTTTACGGGACCTTTAATGAATCAAGTATAGGTGGTGATGTAGAGATAGGGAATCTTTTCATAAACACTCCCTATTTAAAGGGAAATTTGAATTTCAAGGGATATGCACAAGCAAAGAAAGAAGGTTTTTATGTAAAGGGATCGGGTATCTTGTTAAACCCCTATATTTACGGTTTTTCTTCGGACAGGGTAAGCTTCCGTACCCTTTTAACAGATAAGGAGAGAACGGTTTATATAATGGATGAAGGTATTAACGGAAGTATAAGGATTGTAAATGATTCAATATCGGGGAATATTGAGTTAAGAGGTAAAAAGATACACTTTGATAGGTTCACCATTGTACCGGATTTACTCGTAGTAGATGTAAGTTCTGATGAGCTTTTTATTGAAGGAAAGGGTATAAAGGTAAGTGATGAAATTTTAAAAGCTCTCTTTTCATACAGAATGAAGATTAAGGATTTTGAAAATCCTAAGGGTGATTTCACCGCGGTTGTTGAACGGGCGGAGGTGAGAGGGATGAAAACGGGGAGCTGGAAGGTTAAAGGCAATATAAAAGACGGAAATGTAAAGGCAAATATAAAAGGAGATTTTATAAAGGGAAAGGTAGTTTACGGAATAGAAGAAGGTAAATTCAAAGGTGAATTTTCAGTTAACAGCAGAATGAATGACCTCTCTTTTAATCTTGCAACCCTTGTTGACGGAAGTATAAACAATTTCAGTATTAAAGCAAAGGGAAGCTTAAGGTACAAGCATATAAATTTGCCCGTTAAAGGAAAGCTCTTATACAGAGAGGGAACGATGGAAGGAATAATAGAGGAAACTCACTATGAGGATAACTATCTTACCGTAAGGGTGGGGGAGATAAGGATAAAGGGTACTAAGGAACATATAACTGTGGATGGCGGGGGAGGTGAAATAAATATTTTGGGGGATAGGTTTGTTAAGATAGGTAGCGGTAATGTGAGGATAGATCTGAGGACGGGAAATATAAAAGCAGAGAAAATTAATCTGGAGGGGATAGTAAACGGAGAAATTCTGATAAATTCAGAAGAGAAATTTACCTTAATTTCAAGGGGTTACATAGACCTCCGCAAAATCTCTGATAACATAAACAGTCTTATAAGATCAAGGATGCTTGGAAAGGTGCACTATTCCTTTTATTATGACAACAAAGGTATATTATTCCACTTATATAATGAAGAGCCTATAATACTTCTGTCAAAATACATAGCTGTGCCACTTAAAATTGCCCTTAATTTCTATTTTTCTGATGAAACGTATGAAGGGTACATGCTCTTCTCAGAAAACGGGGCCTGGGCTACTATCCATGGAGTAAAGAAGGGAGAAACCACCTCTGTTAAATTTGAGGTAAGCAAGCTTCCTATAAGGTATATCACACAGGATGTGGAATACCTCGGACTGTTTGAAGGTAATGGGAAAATCATTCACGATGGCGGTAATATGAAGGTATTATTGGACGGATACATTTCGGGTACCGCCCGTATTGAGAAACTTGAAAGGAAAGGTGAAGGTGTATCAACAACTCCAAAACCTGATTGGATGAAAAGGGTTGACCTGGACATTCATCTAAGAACCGCCGATGCGTTGAGGATAAAGATGCCGGAAGGTTATGTCTATATTGATATGGAAGCTTTGATAGATAACAATCTTTATGACCCCAGTTATTATGTAAGCATAAATACCGCAAGTGGAGAACTCAGATACTTCGGGAGGAAATTCCTTATAAACAGAGGCTTTGTCAGACTTGAAAGGGAAAGGGGAAAAGAGGATATATACATTGATGTGAGTATATTTAATCCCAATCCGGATTACAACATAATCATTGATATGAAAGGAAGCCTTGAATCACCGGATATTATAGTAAGATCAGAACCGCCGAGGGATGAGAGGGAAATACTCAGTAAGCTTCTACTCGGCGGTGAGGCGGAAGGTATAATACCCACCGCATCAACGCTTATAAGCAGGTTTCCACAGCTTTCCGAGATCCTTTCAAGTACAGCGGGGGTTATAGGAACGGACATAAATGTTGAAGTGCAACCTCAAACGGGGGTTACCGGTGATGTAGGCTTAGGAATAAAGATATCAAAGGAGATATCAAAAAGGGTTTATATTGAATACCAGAGCAGTAATGTGCAGGATCCGAGGGCTACTTACTTCGG
>JALWBR010000052.1 GCA_027037055.1 Aquificales bacterium
TTCCAGAACCTCCCTCTTAAAAAAATTTTATTATTATATAGAGGGGGTTAAAAATGAAAATAATACTCCTAAGCCTTTTAATATCAGCGCTTTTATTTATGTCCTGTTCGGGCAGACAGGGGAGTAAAAGTTACGGTAATAGCGATAGTAAAAAGGATGTATTTTCATCGGAGATGATTTTTGAGTACGATCACAGGGATAGGCTTAAATCCATAAATTCTGATATTGTATATACCTACGATAAGAACGGTAATATATTGGGTGTAACTAAAAAGTAAATCACTTTATACTTATTTCCCTTAAAATAAAACCCGATTCTTTAACAAGTTTTCTCAGCGTCTTTTCATCCGCTTTATACCCTTCCTTTAATCTGATCCATACCTTTCCTTCATTTAAGCTTATCTTTACCTCTTCAACACCTTTTAGGCTTTTTAGCTTCTTTTCAAGTCCGTAGGCACAGAAGGCACATGCTAATCCGTCAACCTTCATTACAATTTCCGCGGAGAGGGTTAATCCCAAGCTCGTTAATATAATTATTAAAATTATTCTCATGCCTAACCTCCTAAAAATGTATTTCCACCGAAATAGCACTCCTTTCTTCAACATCTTCGCTTTTTACGGGTATCTGAATGCCTCCTTTTATTGCTACATTTCTGTAAGTGAAAAAGAAAGCGGGTGATAAAAAGTAAGCATTGTAACCACCTTCCGATTCATAATTAAGTTCCGTTAAAAGAACAAGATCGGGCTTCAAATACTCGGTAAGCCACGGTCTTATACCTACAGCTCCGTCTATATAGAGTTTATCTCCGCTTCTAATATCGGCGAAAAAGTACCATCTTCTTGATTCATGACCCACCGCTGTTCCTACAATACCGTAAGTAATGTTTTTTTCAACTGAGTGGGTTACACCGACTATAACAGAAAGGGCGTCAATTCTTCCAGGTGCATATCTTTTCCAAAACCTGAACTTCACCCTTCCTCCGTAGCTTTGAAACCCCTTAATACCGTTAAAAGCCCTCAAGGTGAGGGATATATCTTCCGTTGGTCCATAAAGTATTTCCGTTGCAACTCCTTCTTTCTTTTCATTCTTTTCATATTCCGTTTCTATGCCTATTCCACCTTTAAATATGGTACCCGGACCTATACCGAAGATAGGTTCATGGGCTACGGAAAAATGTATGTAAATAAATAGGAATATCAGAATGTACCTTTTCATATACCGAGCCACCTCATAAGGGGTACGGATAGGTAGGCGAAGAAAAAACCTACCGAGAATATAAAAAGGGATATCCAAAAGGTGAATTTGGAAAATCTGCCTGCAACTTCACAGTTGCCTTCGTAAGCGGGACATGTATCATTCTTTCTCGGTCTGTATATAAGGAATCCTGAGATAAATAGGAGTATGCCGGCGACAAGGAATATATAAAACTTATAGCGCGATAGAGTTATAAGAAAAGGGAAAGAGGAAGCCAAGGATGCTACCGCAGCACCGCCGGCAAAGGTTGCTATTGCCACTGGCATGGCGCAACAGAGAAGGGTCCCCGTGGATGTAAAAAGGGCAAGAAGGCTAACTATGTCCTTTTTAATATTCTTCATATCATATATAAAAAATATAAAACTTCCGTTTAGTGGGAAGGTAAGCGGGTATAGTGGTTGAAAAACCTTTACCGATATCGGATAATGGTATATTACCTATGGATGTGATAAGTAATATTATAAAGAAGAATAATACAAAGATTATACTGGTCGTGCTTGACGGGTTGGGGGGATTACCCGTAAAGGACGGAAAAACAGAGCTTGAGTTGGCACACACACCTAATCTTGATAATCTTGCCAAGTCTTCCGCCCTCGGTTTGCACATTCCCGTTGACTTGGGTATAACGCCCGGTAGCGGACCGGGTCATCTGGGTATATTCGGTTACGATCCAGTTTCCTATTCAATAGGAAGGGGAATATTGGAAGCCCTCGGTTTGGGCATGGAAGTTAAAAACACGGACATAGCGGTAAGGGGTAACTTTGCAACGGTAACTTACGAAGGTGAGAAGGTAATAGTAAAAGATAGAAGGGCGGGCAGGATAAGTACGGATGAAAACAGGGAAATAGTAGGTGTTATAAGGGAAAGGCTGAGGGAAATAGACGGTGTAAAGATATTTATTGAATCGGGTATAGAACATAGGCTCGCCATAGTGTTCAGATTTCCTGAGCCTCTGCCCGAGGGGAGCGATGATATAAATGACACGGATCCCCAAGTTGAGGGGGCGGAGCCGTTTATCGCAATCGGTAGGAATCCTAATGCGGAGAGGGTCGCACGCATAGTTAATGAGTTTATTAAAAGGGTCTCGGAGATTCTAAAAGAGAGGGAAAGGGCTAATTATATACTGCTTAGGGGATTCTCTCAGATGCCGGGAATACCAACAATGGAAGAAAGATTCAGCATCAAGCCCTGTTGTATAGCTACCTACCCTATGTACAGGGGACTTGCGAGTCTTGTAGGTATGGACATAATTGAGTTTGAGGGAGAGGATTTAAAATCACAGATTGATACATTAAAGAGGGTGTGGGAAGATTATGATTACTTTTTTATTCATATAAAGAAAACGGATTCTTACGGTGAGGACGGTAACTGGGAGAAAAAGGTTGAGAAAATAGAAGAGTTTGATAGAGAGCTTCCCAGCATACTTGATATAAAGCCGGATGTACTCGTTATAACCGGTGATCACTCAACCCCTTCCCTGATGAAGGGTCATTCTTGGCATCCGGTTCCCGTTTTACTAAAATCACCCTATGTTTTGGGCGGGACATCCTCAAGATTTACGGAGAGGGAATGCCTTAAAGGTGAACTGGGTATATTTGAAGCAAAAAAACTTATACAGCTTATGCTTGCCCATGCGGGAAGGCTCAAAAAGTACGGAGCTTAATGATCAAAGGATATGTATTTCTTAACGGTTTCTTCTAAGTACTCTTGAAGGAATCCGTTTGAGGCTATTATGTCGGTTCCTCTCCCGAACCCCTTGGAAAGGAAGTAAGATCCTCCCGCTTCCTTAAGTATTACTATACCAGCGACGAGATCCCAAGGGTTCAGTTCAAACTCCGCAAGACCGTCAAAGATCCCTTCCGCCAAAAAGCACAGATCAACCGCTGCAGCACCTGGTCTCCTCATAGCAGCAACATCCGTAAACAGACTTTTAAACACATTCCAGTAGTTATCCAGATTTCTCCTTGCCCTTGAGGGGAATCCGTAAACTATGTAACAATACTTCTTCTCCTTCCTGTTACTTACATTTATCCTTTTATTATTTTTAAAAGCTCCTATGTTTTCACAAGCCCAATACAGATCATCAAAGAAGGGAAGATAAACCGCACCAGCATAGGGCTTCCCTTCTCTCAAAACACCAACCGACACGCCGAATATGGGAAAACCGCATATATAGTTCTTTGTTCCGTCAAGGGGATCTATGTACCACGCAAATTCGCTTTTCGTTTCGTGATTGGTACCCTCCTCTCCTATTATTGTATGGTCGGGAAAATGTTTTTCAATGTATTCCGTTATCCTTCTTTCCGCCTCCTTGTCCACATAACTTACAAAATCCTTAACATTTTTCTCCTCAATATCCTTTTCATTTATCTTCCCGAAGTTCTCCTTCAGAACCAATCCGCCTATCAGGGCGGATTCTTTGACTACTTTTATTATGTCTTCCATCAAGCCTCCTTATCATCAATAACTTCCAGGCAGGGAAGATTGTTACCTTCTAACAGCTGAAGGAATGCTCCTCCGCCAGTTGATACAAAATCAATTGCATTATACACACCCGCTTTATGGATGGCATGATCCGTGTCACCGCCCCCCGCTATAGTAAGGGCTGGGGAATTTGCAAGCATTTTTGCTACCTCGTATGTACCGTCCTTAAACCTATCAAGCTCAAATACACCCATGGGTCCGTTCCATATTATGGTTTGGGCATCGGATATTATCTCTTTTATCAGATTTATGGAAACCGGACCTATATCCATACCCTTCCACCCCTTGGGTATCTCCTGCCAAGGTACAATCTTTGTAGGTGTCTTATCCGAAATCTCAACACCCACCACAAAATCTACGGGAAGATACAGCTTAACATCAAGCTTCTTTGAAATATCAAGTATATCCTTTGCGATATCTATGAGATCTTCCTCAATCAGAGAACTGCCCACATCATAATCCATTGCCTTTATGAAGGTAAATGCCATCGCCCCTCCGATAAAGAGTTTATCAACCCTTTTTAGAAGATTCTTTATTATACCGAGCTTAGTTGAAACCTTGGCACCCCCTATTACTCCCACAACGGGCCTTTGAGGATCTATCATCGCCTTGGAAAAATAGTTTATTTCCTTTTCAAGAAGAAAGCCCATAACCGCGGGTTTTAATAACTTAGGAACGAGATAAACGGAAGCATGCTTTCTGTGACATGTACCGAAGGCATCGCTTACATAAACATCACCCAGTTTAGCCAATGCCTTGGCAAATTCCTCATCCCCTTCAGTTTCTCCTTTATGGAAGCGAAGGTTCTCTAAGAGTAAAACATCCCCCTCTTTCATCTCTTTAACCATATTTTCCACCTCTTCTCCCACACAGTCTGGTGCAAGCCTTACTTCCCTCTGGATGTACCTTGATAATCTCTTTGCAACGGGCACCATTGAATACTTAGGGTCTCTGTTGGAAGGTCTTCCGAGATGGGACATAAGTATTACCTTTGCCTTTGCGTCTATGAGGTAGTCTATGGTAGGCAGTGATGCCTTTATCCTTGTGTCATCAATTATATTTCCCTGCTCATCTATGGGTACATTAAAATCAACCCTTACAAGTACCCTCTTTCCGGTCACATTAATATCCCTTAAACTTTTCTTGACGGGCATTCTTACCTCCGGAAGGATTTATGTTCAGAAATCAAGATCTATATCTTCCTCATCCGTTTCTATATTGGGTGTATTGCCCGTATATATGCCCCTCAGGTGGAAGGCTGTTGTTTTAAGCCTTTCAAGATATATTAAAATCTCATCATAAGCTTGTATTGTAGCCCTTACTGTAGCCCTCTTCTCCCTGTCCATCTTTTGGGTTTTAAGTATCTTTTTAAGAGCTATCTTTGATATTACCGCCTTTCCATATTTCTCCTGCCATTCCGTCCAGAATTCCGGAGATGCTATGGGTTTTCTTATTACAAAGAAGTCAAGATCGGATATCTCTTGAAGAAGTTTCATTTCAAAACTTGATTTGTTCATTGATTTCCTCCTGCTTGTCATAATAATTGATTATCCTACATCTCTATGCAACTTTTCAACTCTTTGATTTTATGAAAAGGGTCTTCACTTTTCATAAGGCTTGTGCCTATAAGGAATATGTTGGCACCCATTTTATAAAATCTCTTTATATCATCTGTTTTTTCTATACCGCTTTCCACAACTATCCTTTTAACACCGAGTTTCTTCAATTCAGGTATTAACCTTTCAGAAAGGGACAAATCAATCTTAAGTGTATCAAGATCCCTGTTGTTTATACCTATGTATTCCGCATCCGCATTTAAGGCGATTTCCGCCTCACCCTCCGAAAATATTTCAACCAAAGGAGTAATACCCAATTCCCTTGAGAGATCTATGAGATCTTTTAGCCTTTCCTTCTCCAATATCCTGACAATAAGAA
>JALWBR010000053.1 GCA_027037055.1 Aquificales bacterium
GCATCCCCTTACGGGGTAGCGTCCCATTGTCCCGGCCACTGTAGCGCCTGTGTGGCCCCGGGCGTGAGGGGCATACTGACCTGACGTCATCCCCGCCTTCCTCCGGCTTATCGCCGGCGGTCCCCTTAGAGTGCCCTCCCTATGGGAGTGGCAACTAAGGGCAGGGGTTGCGCTCGTTGCGGGACTTAACCCAACATCTCACGACACGAGCTGACGACGGCCATGCACCGCCTGTGCCGGAGTCTGCTCCGTGGGGAGCAGAGGTCCCGGGTTTTCACCCGGGTGGCTCCGGCGAGTCAAGCCCGGGTAAGGTTATTCGGTTAGCATCGAATTGAACCAGACGCTCCACCGGTTGTGCGGGCCCCCGCCAATTCCTTTGAGTTTCGGGCTTGCGCCCGTACTCCCCAGGCGGGGCGCTTAGCGCGTTAGCTGGGGCACTGCCCTATGGGGACAGCGCCTAGCGCCCATGGTTTACGGCTGGGACTACCCGGGTATCTAATCCGGTTTGCTCCCCCAGCTTTCGTCCGTGACCGTCAGGGCTGCCCCAGTAGGCTGGCTTCCCCTTTGGTGTTCCTCCCGATATCTACGCATTTCACCGCTACACCGGGAATTCCGCCTACCTGGGCGAGCCTCAAGTCCGGCAGTACGGGATGCCTTACCACCGTTGGGCGGTGGGCTTTGACAAGCCGCTTGCCGGACCGGCTGGGGACGCTTTACGCCCAGTGAGATCGCGCAACGCTTGGGACCTACGTATTACCGCGGCTGCTGGCACGTAGTTAGCCGTCCCTTTCTTAGGGGGTACCGTCGGGGGGGTGAGGTATTAGCCCACCCCTCCATCGTTCCCCCTGACAGGGGTTTACACCCCGAGGGGCTTCTTCCCCCACGCGGCGTCGCGGGGTCAGGCTTGCGCCCATTGCCCACGATTCCCCACTGCTGCCCCCCGTAGGGGTGCGGGCCGTGTCTCAGTCCCGCTGTGGCCGGACACCCTCTTAGGCCGGCTACCCGTCGTAGGCTTGGTGGGCCGTTACCCCACCAACTACCTGATGGGCCGCGGGCCCATCCTCAGGCGGGAGCGTGCAAAGCAGAGGCCCCCTTTTACCCGGTATCTTAGTGACACCGGGCGGTATAGGGTATTAGCCCCCCTTTCGGGGGGTTATCCCCTACCTGAGGGTAGGTTACCCACGTGTTACTCACCCGTTTGCCGCTCAGCACCCGCTCCTGGGGGAGCGAGCCTGCGCACGACTTGCATGTGTTAGGCGCGCCGCGAGCGTTCGCGCTGAGCCAGGATCAAACTCTTCAAGGAGATTTTTTAAATCACCCCAGTTTTTACCACCTTCCCCCTATTCAGTTGCCAATGAGCCTTGACCGAAACGCAATCTAATAATATACACAAATAACCGCTGTGCGTCAAGCTTTTCTTTGCTATTAAACTACACTCTCACTGCCTATTTCCGCTTTGAAGCTGTCAACCTGTTCCGTATAATCATCAAACCACCGCGCTTCTGGGTTTCTTCTGAAGACGAGAAATTTACCCCTGTTCTCAGGCGATGCGGATCTGTGATAACGGAAGTATATATACTCTTCAGTTTTGCCCAGTATTTCTATCTTTCCCGTTTCGTGGGACATCACATACAGTACCCTTGCTCCTAAACCCGACATTCTTGATCTTACTTCTTCTACCAGATCAATTGTATCTTCTATGTAAGTTGAGTAGGCTTCATTTCCTACGGTAGGTCTGCATTGGAATACATAGTACGGAGCTACACCGTTGAAGGATAACTCTTCAAGAAGATTGTGTAAAGTATCCGCATTATCATTTATACCTTTAAGGATAGGTGTTTGATTTGTCATAGGTGTGCCGGTTTTTAATACCAATTTTATGGCTTCCTTTGCCTCTTTTGTAAGCTCCCTCGGGTGGTTGAAATGATTCATAAGATAAAGTTTTTTGGTTGGTAAGTTGTTGAACCATTCAAATAGTTCAAGGATTTCTTGATCTTCCGTTATTCTGAAGGGATTAACCGCCAACATCTTTGAGCCTATCCGTACTATTCTCACATGGGGTATTTCCGCCATACTTTCCAGAATTTTGGCAAGTTTTTTTGTGGAGAGAATAAGCGGGTCTCCTCCTGTCAGAAGGACATTGTTTATTTCCGGATTTTCTTTTATGTAGTTTAAACCTTCCGTAATGTCCCTTGCAACTTCGTCATTATCGTTCATAAAAAGTCTTTTCCTGAAACAGAAACGGCAGTATATCCCGCATACATCCGTAACAAGTAGGAGGGCTGTATCGGGATATTTGTGTTCCAGACCGTGGACTTTTGTATATTTACTTTCATTGGATGCATCCAATTTACCCCACACCTTAAGTTCATCCATGGTGGGAATGACTATTTTTTTTATGGGATCTTCGGGATCTTCCCAATTTATGAGGGAATTGTAATAATCGTTTGTACGGAAGGCAAATTTATCCGTAACTTCCCTAAGTCTTTCTCTTTCCTCTTGCGGAATCTGATTTACATGACCTATATCAATGATGTATTTTACACGCCTCTTCATCCTTACACCTCCTTTTGGGGCTTGTAAAATGATAACCTAAATTTGGGTGTGGGGTAGAAGAAAAGGAAAATTATTTGTTGAAGGGGATTTTTATGATGAATAACAAATAAAAAAAAGGGGGCAAAATGCCCCCTTCCGGCTTTTCTTTTTGAGGATTAATATACGTTGTTGTAGGCTGTCTGGTCGTTGGTTTGGGTTGTGGTTATGCTTGTGGCGGTGGCGAGATTACCGACCGCATTAAGACCAAGGTTTGATGCGGACTGAGCACTGTTGACCGCGGCTACAGCATTAGCATTTTCCTGAGCCTCATTAATGAGCTGTACGGAAGCGTTGTTGTTGAACTGTTCATCATCAACATCATCTTCGGTGTAAACATACTGGTCGGTGTAATCTACATAGTTGTCAGCGTACTGATCATTGGTCTGGGTTGCGACTATGTCACCGCTTGTGGAGAGGTTACCCAAGAGGTTTACACCTGTGTTATCCGCGGACTGGGCGTTGTTGTTGACAACAACATTTTCAATATCCTGTTGTGCTTCGTTGGCAAGCTGGAGAGATCCGTTGTTGTTGAACTGTTCATCGTCAAGGTCCTCGTCGTTAATAATTATCTGAATACCCTTAGCGCTGACCTCTTCCAGCTCTTCCTCTGAAAGAACTTCTCCGGATACAGCAGGTATGCTCAAAGCTCCCGCCAACAGGGTTGAAAGTAAAATATGCTTCTTCATGATTCTACCTCCTCCATTAGATTTTGGTCATATTATAAGTAGCAATAAGTGTGCCATAGTCGTAAGTTCTTGACAACAGGGAATATTAGGATTTTCTAATATGCACTTTTTTGTCAAATATTTTTACACTTTTTGGAGGTGTTATATAAGTCTTTGATAAAGCGTGTAAATCGTTATGTAAAATTCTTTTACAGCATGTAAAAATGGTTTACATTGCAACTTCTTCAACTATATCTTCGTTACCGAGGATGAGGAGAATATCATCCTCCTTTATTACCTCTTCACCGTGAGGATTTACTATAACCCTGTCGCCCCTTTTTATAGCTAACACATTTATTCCGTATTTCCTTCTCAAGTCAAGCTCCCTAAGGGTTTTGTCTGTAAAACTTTGCTTGGGTTTTATTTCAAAGATGCTGTAGCCGGGTGCAAAGGATACTTCTTCTATTATTCCCGAGACTATAAGCGATCTTGCAAGTTTTACCGCTATTTCCTTTTCTGGATATACTATTTTGCTTACACCGAGCTTTTCAAGTACCTTACCGTGAAGGTGATTTATTGCTTTTGCAATAATTTCTTTTACTCCGTTACTCATAAGAATAACTATGGTAAGTATGCTTGCCTCTATATTTGCACCTATACTGACTATAACCGTATCCGCTGTAAAAATACCCGACTCCTCAAGGGCTTTTTCGTCCGTAACATCTGCCACAAAGGCTTTCGTTACAAGATCACTTATGGCTTTTACCTTGTCTTCATTTCTGTCAATTGCTATAACATCCGCCCCGGATTTTGCCAATGTTTCCGCCACATGGAAACCAAACCTTCCTAAGCCTATAACACCGAAGGTTTTCCTCATACCAAAATCTTTGCCTCAGTATATTTTATATGCATTTCCCTTTCCCTTGGAGATATTGCCATCATAAAACTGAGTATCCCCACCCTTCCTACTATCATTGTGGTTATAATCATAAGCTTTGAAAGGGGAGAGAAATCTGCGGAAAGGCTTTCACCTCCCGAAGAACCTACTGACAGCCCTACGGTTGAGAAGGCGGAGACCACCTCAAAAAGTATATAGAGCAGATACCTTCCTTCCGTTATTCCTATCAAAGTATTTATTATTACTATATAGAACAAAGAAAGGGTTATTATAACCATTGATTTATAAATGGTACTTTCTGGAATCCTTCTGAAGAATATAACTGGATGCTTCCTTCCGCCTATATAGGATATAACCGAGTACACTATCACTGCAAAGGTTGTTGTCTTTATCCCGCCTCCTGTACCTCCGGGTGATGCTCCTATGAACATAAGGGCTAAGATTATAAAAAGGGTTGCCTCCGAAAGTATACTCAGATCTATGGTTGAAAAACCCGCTGTTCTTGAATATACGGACAAAGAAAGGGCTGTGAAAAGCTTATCCCAGAAACTCCAGTCCTCCGCCTTTACGGGATTTATATATTCCGTAATCAATATGAAAAATGCACCCGTTAACCACAGGAATATGTTTGTATAAAGCACAAGCTTCGTATGTACTGAGAGTGCATTTATCTTTCTCTTTAAATAGAACCACACATCGTTTATAACAAAAAATCCCAAGCCTCCGAGTATAACGAGCAGGAAGGTTATAAGGTTTATGTAGATATCTCCGTGGAATTCTTTGAAACTTTCTGGAAATATGGAAAATCCCGCATTATTGAAAGAGGAAATGCTGTGAAAGATGGCATATATTATCGCTTCACTCAAAGGGTACATATTTAAGAAGGGTATAAGAAAAAGAAAGAAGCCCACTATCTCTACGGAGAATACGAATATAACCGTTCTCCTTAGGAATCTTATGAGACCATACAGCCCCGGGTAGTTTAAGGCTTCGGATAATATCATCCTCTCTTTCAGTCCTATCTTTTTACCCACGGAAATCATAAAGAAGGTGGCAAGGGTCATGTAGCCGAGACCCCCTATCTGTATTAGCATCAATATTATCAATTGTCCTGTTAGGGAGAAGGATTCCCTTATATTTACCACATTGAGTCCCGTTACTGTAACCGCGGATGTTGCTGTGAAAAGTATATCTATAAAACTTAGATCGGTTGTTCTTGAAAAGGGAAGATAAAGGAGGAGGGTGCCGACCCCTATGAGGGTAAGATAAGAGAGGAAAACTATTCTTTGGGGGCTAAAAAGTTCCATTAAGGTTCTTTTCTACGCCGAGCAATGCCTGTGATACATTTTTTGCTTCCTTTAGGTCATCAAGTAAGGATTTTACATTGCTTTTGATATCTTCAACCATCTTGCTTTGCTGTTCAGCATTTACCGTAATTGTATTTAAAGCACCGCTTATATCCTTTACCGATTTGTTAAGATTGTCAAAGTAACTGCGCATTTCCTTTACATCCTCTACGAGGGAGTCAAAGGCTTCCTTTATAACCTCCATTTCATCCACCATTGATTCTACCGATTTCATAAGATAGTCCATCACCTCACCTATGCTTTTTGCAAGTTCATCAGTCTTTTGGGATAAACTCCTTATCTCTTCCGCAACAACCGCAAAGCCTCTTCCCACCTCACCCACTCTCGCTGCTTCTATGGATGCATTCAAGGACAGTATTCCCGTCTGTTCCGCTATACCCGTTATCTGTACAACAACATCAAGCACCCTTTTCGCCGCTTCCTTCAAATCTATCATCCTTTTTATAGCCTTATTAACGGATTCATACTTTTCATTTATTGCCTCAACCTTCTTTGCTATCCTTTCATCCTCTTCTTTGGCTTCTTCAGCTGTTTTGTTAACAGTTTCATTTATCGCGGTTATGTTGTTTACTATATCCTTAAGGGACTCCGCGAAGGCATCCATTGCTTGGTTTGTTCTGTAAGTAATTTCCTCCATATCTTCAACATTTTTTACCCAGAGCTTCACCGCATTTTTAAGTAGTTGTCTTATTACTATGGAATGGTGTATGTGGGGAGTTATGTTCTTAGTTACCGAGAAAAAGAAATCCCTCTCATAACCCTCTTGGGTTTTCTCACCCGTTTTTTTCTGCGAAAATATGCCCATGGGAACCTCTCCTATCCGTAAATTTCTTCAAGCACATCAACACCGCATTTCAGATTTGCTATCCAATTTAGAAATCTATGAACATCCTGACCCTTAAATATAGCACCGTGTTGGGGAGCTATCATTGATATCTCGTATTTACTAACCTTCTCAACCCATTTCCTGCATACTTGTGTTCCCTTCATATACCTCCTATGAAAGCCCTCCATTAATTTTAAATGATCGTCAAAATTGTTAACAATTAAATATCTGCTGCCTTTTGGAAAGACAGCAGCACCTATGTCTCCTGAGAACAATATCTTTGATCTGCTGTCATAGGCGGAGAAGTTGCCCACCGAGTGGAGATAGTGGGCGGGAATAAGATCTATAAAATCACCTGTGGGCAGATCTATCCTGTCACCCTTGTCTTCAATGGGATGAATTCTTGATGAATCTATAACACCGAAGTGGGGAAGGAATCTTGTCCACAGTTTTGAAATATAGACAGTGGCAGGAGTAACCGAGAGCCACAGGGCAACTCCTGAAGAAACATCTGGATCCTGGTGGGAGAAGAAGATATATTTTACCTGGTCAAGGTCAATGTACCTTGCAACATTTGCTACCACTCTTGAGAATGCATAGACACCCCCCGGATCAAGTAATACACCAACACCATCGTTAATAATGAGATATTGGTTAACCTGCACCATACCTTCATCTTCTTCCTCCTCCCACCCGAGCCATATAAACTTATGTTCACCGTCATCATAAAGCACCTTACCCTTTATAAGCTCGTCCTTACTCATGGGAACACCTCCAAATAAATAGGGTTGTTATCCACCCCCAATGGGTAGCATTTATGTAAAAAACCATCATTTTTTGAATTAATTTAGTAATATTTTATCGGTTTTCACTATAAGTTTTGCAATCCAAGGGAATATTATGGAGGATAAAGTGGCACAAAGGAGAAGGGAAGCCCTGAGATCGTCACCTATTAAACCCGTTGAAAAGGCAATTTCACTTCCTACTATAAGCAATGTGAAGGGGAAGGATAGGGACAAGGTAACAAGGACACTTTTGGCTAAATCAATGTTTAGAATCTTTAAATAAGGAAGTGCTACAAATCTTACAAGTATAAGCATTACTGTAAATAGAATACCGTATCCTATGGTTTCTTTTTTAAGAAATATTTCAATATCCGTATCCATACCGAAAGTTATGAAAAATATGGGTATGAGGAATCCGTATCCGAAGGCACTTAGCTTTTCAACGAGATTTTCCTTCTTCCTGAGAAAGTATGACATAAGAATGCCACCTATGAAGGCTCCGAGGATGGACTCCGTCCCCACATACCTTGTTATGAGGGCAAGACTGAACATAAGTACCAAGCTTATCCTTATTCCCATCGCTGTGGGATCTTTTTCATACATGAGCTTCTGAAAAACTTCGGGAAACCACCACACGAGGAGTTTGAGAAGGTTGAATAATATAAAGAGGGATATGAAAAGGAACAGGATTTTTGTGAAGCTCATAATTCCTTCCATGTTAAATCCGTAAACGCCGTATATATCAATGAAGGTCAGTATAAGTAAGCTCCATATCTCACCTATACCCCCTATTATTATGATGTTTTTACCCACATCCGTATTAGTAAGATTGAGTTCCTTTATTAGGGAAAAGGCTAAACCTATGGCTATAACGGATAGGAGGGTACCTATTATTGCGGGCTTTCCCATATAATAAAGCAAGCTTGTGGATATGAGGGTTATAAGGGGAGGGTATATAAAATAAAAAAGCAGTTTGCGGGAAGGCAACTTTTCAATAAGGTTGAAATCCGCTTCTAAACCTGCTAAAAACATGAGAAGCAAAAATCCGAATTCGGAAAGGAAATCAACAATATAAAACTCCGATCCCTTATAACCTAAGGCGTTACCTATTAATAAGCCGTAACCTATCTCCGCTATTGCAACGGGTACATGGAATAATCTTGCCAGTATGGGCGACAATAAGGCACCCGCTATTATTAGGAGTATTACAAGGGTTTCATCCATCGGTTTACCTCATGAAGGTATGAGAAGGGTTGAGATATTTGATTTCTTAGCAAGAAGATGGGGTGTGTAGGGTTCAAAGAAGGTTGAGGTCTTTCCCGTTCTGAAACCAAGGACGAGCAGATTGTACCCTTTGAGCTCCTTCAGTGTCTCCCTTACGGGATTACCCTCCTTTATTTTAAGTTCAATGTCCATATTGTAGGTTTTTGTATATCTGCTTACCATACTTCTGAGGCTTTTTATATACTCTTTTTCTTCCTCTGTTCTCATATTTTCAACCGTCGCCACATATATTATTGAACCCTTTGCATTTGTTTGCCTTATTATGTCTATTCCGCTTGACATTAACATATCCCTGCCGTCCGTGTTCAGGGATATAAGTATGTTTTCATAAGGGTGTGTCCTTTTTGATAAAAGAACGGGTACCTTAGCCCTTTTGAAAACGAGATCAACAACGGATGGAGACCAGAAACCCCTCTTTATATAGTCAAAAACAAGGATTCCCGTATCCTCCGGTTGATTTCCTATTTCGCATTCCTTTGATGCCTTTTTAACAACAGAATGAATCATCATAACCGATTTCATGTAATCTATCTCATCGTAGTGAGAGAAGTTTGTTTCAGAACAGTAAATAAGTTTATTGCCCCATCTGAGGGGAAAGTCCGGGAGCCCCTTAATTATTATTTCTACAAATATTTTGACATAGGACGGTTCTCCCACTATGAGTAGTCTGTCCCCTTGCTCAATTACCGTATCGCCTTTGGGTAAAATTACCTCTTCTCCTCTGTATATAAGAACAATTCTTACATTTCTCATACCCAGATGTTTTAAAGGTTTGTTCAGGGCGGGTGATGTTTCCGTGACAGTAACTTCAACTATTTCACCTTCCTCAAGACCAACGCCATAGGCGAATTTTACGAGGTTGCTTCCTTTTATCTGGTTTAAAAGTGACAGATATATGAGCTTCGGGACATCTATTACACTTATTTGGTACTTTTCAAATTCCGAAGGTATTTCTCCCCCTCTCCATACGCATATTATGGGTCCTGTGAAGTTAACAAGATTCCTTAATAAATTTGCTATTTCCAGGGTGAGTGTGTAATCAACGAATAGGATAACCGAGTCAACCTTTTCAATATCTATCTCATGTTTCCAAAAGTATATGCTTGTGCCGTCTCCCTGAGCAAAGGATATTTTTTTACTTCCTTCTGTAGCTTCCTTAAGTTCCTTCAGCTTATCTTCATCCCTTTCTATTACAAGAAGATTGCTTATCTCGGAAAGCTCCTTTATTACCCTTAGACCTGATTTGCTTAAGCCTATAACTATATGTACCTTTTCCATTATTCAATATAGAATATCCATCTTCCGCAGTTCGGACACTTTCCCTCCTTACCCTTTATAATCTCCGAATATACCTTCCCAGGAATTTTCATAGTGCATACCGAACATGCCCCGTTTTCCACCATAGCAACCACCTTTCCTCCGAAGGATTCCCTATACTTATCGTAAAATTCAAGGATTTCTTCAGACAATTTGTTTCTTAACTCTTCTATTTCCTTCTTCTTCTTTTCTATTTTTTCCCGTGTATATTTCTTTTCATATTCAATGTCTTCCAGTTCTTCTTGAATCTCCTCAAGTTTTTTCATTATTTCCTTTTCCTTTTTTATGTTCTCTTCCGTAAGTATTTTTAATTTTTCTTTCAGTTCATCAGTTTCATAGGCAAGTTTCAATATAGTGTCCTCCTTCTTTGCCTTTTCTTTAAGGAAAGCTTTGTATTCTTTGTCGGACTTTATATATTCTTTTTTCCTCTCAAGCTGTTCAAGAATTATTTCTTCCTCCTTTATTTTTTCTTCCTTTTCCTTTATTTCCCTTTCAAGATTTGCCTTTTTCTCCTTTAATTTTTTTAACTCTTCCTCAAGTTTTTCTTTCTCTCTTTCAAAATTTTTTTTTCCGTATCCAGCTTCTCAAGTCTTCTAAAAAGGTGTTCAAGATCTTCCTGAGCTACCTGAAGATCAAGAAGGATTTTAACTTCTTTTGCATCCATCCTTATTTTCCTTGGTGGGCCCGGGAGGACTCGAACCCCCAACCGGGCGGTTATGAGCCGCCCGCTCTGCCATTGAGCTACGGGCCCTTTAACGGGTGCAAAATTTAATTATAAGTAGTTTTGTTTTACTTTTCAATTATTGTTTCTTCTACCTTCATACCGAAGTGTCTTCCCGCCTCCTCTACATATCCTAACACTTCGTCACCTTCCTTTAACTCTACCACCGATACGGGAGATCCATCGGGTTTTGTAAGCCTTATAGTTTCAGCATTTTGCAATATACAGCTGACCCTTTTCTTTTCATAAACCCCTTCTATCAGAAGCATTGGCCTTCTTTCAACCTTTGATCTTCCCACATAGGCAACCCTTCCTTCACCTTTATGGTTGTATATCATAACCTCATCGCCCGCATTAAGCTCGCAAAGGTACTTTGTTTTACCCCCAGGCACCCTTATGTACATGTGCACCGCACCCGCATTAACCCTGAAAGGTCTTGAGGCAACATAGGGATTTTCTTCCGTTTCCGCATGAACCAGAAACATGCCACCAGAAGAGTTTCCTACGAGCATTCCCTCTCCCCTTGTCATCAGTGAGGTGGTATCAACACAAACCCTGTCGCTCAAACCGAGAGGCAATATTTTTGTTATCTTAAATTTTACAAGGGGTAATCTCTCTTGGGAAGAGTTTATAACCTTTCCAACCCTTTTTATTTCGTTAATGTCCTTCGTCTTAAGAACTACACCCTTTACACCCTTTTCAAGGATCTGTATCGCGGTCTCCGCTTCTTCCGCATTTTTTACTACCGCGTATATTTCCTCTTTCTGTGCTATCAGGTTTTCAAGGGGGATTACTGTCCAATCGGTTGTCTCAACTATAACATTTACACCGGGGGGATATTTTGCAGCCCTTTCTTCGTCTTCTTTATTCTCTATTTTTACATATTCCACATCTTTTCCTGGCTTTAAAACCTTTATCCTTCCGAGCTTTTTTACCTTTTCCGCTTTTTCTTCGTCCGGTGTAACTATGGCGGATGCACCCGATTCAAGGGCGGTAGTTACCAGTTTATTATCATCATCTTCAAACCAAAACCAAAATTCTTTCATGTTGATTTATTATCCATCACTCCGAAGACTTGTGCAAGGGAAAGATTCACTCTTCCCTTATGTACTTTTTCATCCTTTCTAAGGCGCGGGCTTTTATCTGGGAAACCCTTGATATAGAACAGCCGAGTATCTGTGCAACCTCTTTTAATGGTAATTCCTCATAAAAGATAAGTTGTAATACCATCTTCTCCTTTTCATCAAGCTTTTCAACTGCCTTTCTTACCTTTTCCTCCATCTCCTTGGATATAACCGACTCTTCTATGGAAGGTGCATCCGAGTTAACTATCTCCTCGTAGGATCTTCCCTCATCTTGCTTGAATATATCTTCAAGGCTTAATATGTAGGAGAAGGATATGCTGTGAAGGTCGTGATAGAAGGATTCCACATTTTCTCCGAGTCTTTGGGATATTTCCTCATCCGTGGGTTCCCTTCCCAATTCCTTTGAAAGCTCTTCAAGTGCTTTCTTTATTTTCTTTTCCTTTTCCCTGACCCTTCTGCTTCCAAAATCAAGACTCCTGAGATAGTCATATATCGCACCCCTTATCCTTATCTTAATGTAGCTTTCGGGATTCTTTGTTTTGTCCATTCTGTCTATGGCGTTTATAAGTCCCACTATGCCATAGCCTATAAGGTCTTGAAGATCCACCGAAGGTGGAAGTTGCCTTTTTATCCGCAAGGCTATGGATTTTACAAGGGGCATGTATTTAAGTATTAGTTCTTCCCTTTCTTTTTCCGGAATACTGTAAAACTTTGCCATATTACCTTCTTAGCAGTAATGATATTAGTTTATTCCAGAAGCCTTCAGAACGCACCTCGTATTTTATGGGCAGGTTACCGAGGGTTACTTCAAGCTCCTTTACCATGTCTTCATTGAATGGCTTTTGATTCACTATACTTCTTATTATATTCTTGTTGTATCGTATTGATCCCATAAAGTGTATTTTTGCTTCCGTGAACTTATGACAGAGAATGTTAAGACTTTCGTAAACCTTCCTTCCTTCTTCACGGGACGATACCTTATTAACGAGTACATAAAAGTCTTTTACTCCGTTTTGTTTATTAGCTATCTTTATAAGGGCATAGGCGTCCGCCACTGCGGTCGGTTCTGGTGTCGTTATTACTATGGGAAGGTCAACCGCGCTTACTATTGCAATTGTATCCTCGTGTATGCCTGGGGGGGTGTCAAATACGACTATATCGTAGTCCGATTCCGCAATTTCCTTTATCCTTGATATAAGGTTAAGTATCTGTTTTTCCGGCATATTGGCAAGTTCCCTGACTCCGCTCCCGCTTGATATAAAGGCAACATTTTCCTTTATCTTAATCACTATCTCTTCAAGGGTCATCTCCCCTTTAATAACATTGACGAGGTTTTTATCGGGGGCTATACCGAGCATAAGGTGTATGTTGCTAAGTCCGAAGTCTCCGTCTATTATCAGAACCCTTTTCCCCTGTTTTGCAAGAAGGTCAGAGATATTTATGGAGAAAAGGGTCTTACCTACACCCCCTTTTCCGCTCGTAAGGGCTATGTACTTAGGTTCCCTCCCTTCTTTTGAAGCATCCTTAAGATGGGTTATCTGTTGGTCAACCTTCATGGTTTTCACCTATTATAAGTTGCGCAAGCCCCTCATAGGTTGCCATCATTATGTCATCTGGTACCCTCTGGCCCGTTGTAAGACAAAGTATGGGAAGCTTTGTTCTGAATGATACATTTATTATGCTTCCTGGATAAACCGTTTCGTCAAGCTTTGTGAATATGAACCCTTTCGGGGAAAACATGCTGAACTTTTCTATCGTTTCATACATGGCTTTCTCTTGAAGGTTAGCGTTCAGTGTTAAGTATATGTCCATTGCCGGGACTCTGTGTAAAAAGGCGTGAAGTTCCTGCAGTCTTATTATGTCATACTGACTTCTTCCCGCTGTATCTACGAGTATTACATCAAGGGATGAAAGTTCTCCTATGTGTTCCCTGAATTTCTGGGGTGTATCGGAAACCCTTAAAGGTAGCTCCATTATGTTGAGGAAGGCTTTAAGTTGCTCTACCGCCCCCACCCTGAAGCTGTCAAGGGTTATAACACCTATCTTCTTACCCCTCCTTCTGAGTATGTGAGCTATTTTTGCAAGGGTCGTAGTCTTGCCCACCCCCGTGGGTCCCACAAAGGCTATTATCTTAAAGTTATCATCTTCTTCAAGTAAATCCTTAAGGATGTTTATATTTTGATTCAAGCCTTCTTTTAGTGATTCAAAGCTATCGTTTTTTAGATCCAATCTTCCTATCTCATAATCGTACCCGCATGCATCTTCAACAATCTTTTTGGCTACCTCTTTTTCAACTCCTTTGTTTATAAGTTTGTTTATAAGATTCATAGCCCTTAAGGAAAATTCGTTTTCTTCAATGGTTACACTTGCGGATTCTTTTGTCTTTACCATATCCATAACTTCCCTGACCGTTTCCTTAAGTTTGTTAATCTCATCGTATATACCTTCTTGTTTTTGCAGTTCCTTTGCAAAATCTTCTTCATCGGGTATTCCCACGGTTATTTCAAGGACAGATCTTCTTAAAAAGGGAAGGAAGGGTATTATATTTTTCTTTATAACCTTTGAAGAAAGGATCATCGCATCCTTACCGTAAATCTTTTTAACCTCCTCTACCGCCTCCTGCAATGAAGATGCCTCAATCTTCTTAATCTTCATCAATAATTCCTATAATTTTTATGTTAACCTTCCTCTCTAATTCATTATAAGATATAACCGAAAGCTCAGGAAGGTAGGCCTCAAGGGTTTTTCTTATATATCTCCTTATATTGGAAGAAGTAACGAGTAAGGGAGTTGTTTGATAGTTAATAAATTTCTTTATCTCATTGCTTATTTTCGGATATACATTGTTTATTAATATATCAAGAAATTCATCTTCTTTACCTTCCACTATGAGACCCTGTAACTTTGATTCAAGCCTGGGTGAAAGTGCTATGGCATATACGGTACCGTCTTTCATATACAGACTTGTAATTCTCTTTGACAACTGCTGTCTTACATATTCTGTTAAAACTTCGGGATCTTTTGTTTGTTCAATGTAATCAGCAAGGGTTTCAAGTATGGTCATAAGGTCATTGATGGGAATACCTTCCCTGAGCAGGTTTTGTAAAACCCTGTGTATGACGGAGATTGGTACCTGTTCTGGAACTATCTCCTGAACAACCTTCGGGTATTTTTTAGAAAGGGCTTCTATGAGTTCAACAACCTCGTTTCTTCCAAGTATCTCATGGAGATTTCTCTTTATAACCTCAGATATGTGGGTTATTATAAGTGTGCTTATGTCAACAACCATGTAGCCGAGGCTTTGGGCTTCATCCTTTTGATCTTCCGTTATCCAGTACGCCTTCATTTTGAAGGCGGGTTCATAGGTTTCTTTACCTTCTATTTTCCCTCTTACATTGCCGAGATCAACCGCAAGAAGATGGTTTGGCATTATCTCATAAGAGTCAACCTCTATGCCTTTTATGAGAAGCCTGTACTGATAGGGGGAAAGTTTAAGATTGTCCCTTATGTGTACGAGGGGTATTATTAATCCGTATTCGTTGGCTATCTGCTTTCTTATGGTTCTTATCCTTGAAGGTATGTCTCCTCCTTGTGATTCGTCAATGTAAGGTATGAGTCCGTATCCCACCTCCATGGTTATGGGATCGGGTTGGGGGACTATCTCTTCTTCCTTTTCCTCCTCAACCTTTTTCTGTTCTTGGATAGCCTTTTCAAGTTCTTCCACCTGTTTCTCCTTTAGACTTCTAACGAGCATGTAATACACACCCCCGAGCAATCCCGCCATGAAAAAGAAGGGTATTTTGGGAAAGCCGGGTATAAGACCTATAAATACGAGCAAGCCCGAAGCTAATATTATTGCTTTCGGTTCTTTTGAAAACTCTTGGACTATAACATTTCCGAGTTCTTCCTTTGAAGAGGTCTTTGTCATAACAACACCCGCGGATGTGTAAAGGATGAGGGCGGGTATCTGTGATGCAAGACCTTCACCTACCGTCAGCAGTGTGTATGTTCTGAAGGCGTCTCCTATATCCATACCCTTGAAGATTATGCCTACTATAAGTCCGCCGACAAGACTTAGGAACAGTATGAGCAACGCTGCTATAGCGTCCCCCCTTATAAATTTGCTTGCTCCGTCCATGGATCCGTAAAAGGATGCTTCCCTTTCCAGCTGTTCCCTTCTTCTCTTTGCTTCAGCTTCCGTTATTATTCCCGCATTAAGATCCGCGTCAATGCTCATCTGTTTACCGGGCATGGCATCAAGGGTAAAACGCGCAGCTACCTCCGAAATCCTTTCCGCTCCTCTTGTTATAACTATGAAGTTTATGACTATAAAGATGAAGAATACTATTAACCCAACGAGTACATCTCCCCCCACCACAAATTCCCCGAAACTCTCTATAATATGACCCGCTGCATCCGTTCCCTGATCACCGTACAGCAGGATTCTTCTCGCCGCTGCAATGTTAAGGGACAATCTTAATAAGGTTCCGAGGAGTAGTAAGCTCGGAAAGGATGAAAGCTCAAGGGGAGTTTTTACAAAGAAGGTAAGCATAAGGGCAGAAACCGAAAAGGTTATACTAAGGGCAAGGAGTATATCAAGAAGGAAGGCGGGAAGGGGTATAATTATGGCTCCCAATATGGCAACAAACGCTAAAGCTATCCAGCCTTCCTGAAGACGCACTATATAATAAAGATAAACCTTTTTGGACGACGGGTTAAATTAAAGGTCTTATATATCTATGTCCGTGAATATTATAGTTTCTCCGTTCGCGGACCTTACCTTTGCTGCGGGTAAATTTTCCCCTTTCAGTATTTTTTCAAGGATGCTTCTTTTTTTCTCCCCTGTAAGGAACAGGGCAACTTCCTTGGAAGAGTTTATGAATTTTAAGGAAAGGGAGACCCTTTTAAGGCCAGTTGGATCAACTGTCCAACATGTGTAACCGTCATCGTCATACCATACCGAGTTCGGAAACAGTGAAGCTGTATGACCGTCTGTTCCAGCTCCAAGTAGGATAAAGTCAAGGGGTGCGTGTTTTTTAAGGACTTCCGTATAAAGCCTGCAGGTTTCCCTTATCTCTTTGGATGTGTCAAAGGGAAAGATGTTAGCCTTTTCACCCAAAAAACCCCTTATCATCCTGTAGTTGCTTCTTTCATCATCAAGGGGTACATATCTTTCATCCGTTAAAAAGAAATTGATCTTATCCCATTCCATTTCCGACTCACCGAGTATTCTGTAAGTCTCAACGGGTGTAGTACCCCCAGCAAGTGCTATATTGAAGGATCCTTTTATGTTTATGTGCTCCTTAGCTTTATTTATTATGTGTTCCGCAACTTTTCTGCTTATATCTTCAAAATTCTCTCCCCTTATAAGTTTATACAACGAGCCACCTCCTTCCGTCCCTTTCAATAAGTTCCCTTGCCTCTTCCGGACCCCAAGACCCTGGTTCGTATTCGGGGATATAATCATCTTCTTCCCATGCTTCAAGGATAGGTTCAACTATCTTCCACGCCTGAAGGGTTTCATCCGCCCTTATGAAAAGGCTGTGGTCTCCTTCAATTATATCCTTTATGAGCATTTCGTAGGCTTCGGGTATCTTTTCGTGGTAATACTCTTCCATATCAAAATCAAGCCTGCTTTCAACCGGGCATGAGATAAACCTCTGGGCGGGGGGTCTTAGCTGTATCTTCAATGTTATGACATTCTTTGGGGCTATCTGGAAGGCTATTACATTGGGTTGGGGGAAACAATCAAGCAGTTTGGCGAATCCTCCAGGTATTTCTTTAAATACTATAACTATCTCCGTCAACTTTCTGTTTAATTTTTTACCCGTTCTCAAATAGAAGGGTACACCCTGCCAACGGAGGTTGTCAATGTGGAGTTTAAGCGCTGTGAAGGTTTCTGTTTTTGAATTTGGATCAACACCCTCTTCCTGTAGATAACCCTTATACCTTCCCCTTACCGCAATACTCTTTACATCCTTTTTCCTTATCTCTCTTATTGAAAGGAGGAGTTTTATCTTCTCATCCCTTATCCTTTCTGGCTCAAGACAACAGGGTGGTTCCATTGCAAGAAAAGCCAAAATCTGTAGAAGGTGGTTCTGCACCATATCTCTCAATGCTCCTATTCTGTCATAGTAACCAGCCCTTCCCTCCACACCTATATCTTCAAGGGCGGATATTTGTACATGATCAACAAAGTTCTTATTCCATATGCCCTCAAATATACTGTTGGAAAATCTGAAGGAGAAAATGCTCTGTACCGCACCCTTACCCAAAAAGTGATCTATCCTATATATTTCATCTTCTATAAAGTACTTGTGAAGTGTATTGTTGAGCCTGTCTGCGGATAGGAAGTTAAAGCCGAAAGGCTTTTCTATTACTATCTTTCGGGGATTGCTGAACTTCCTGAGTAGGGAGCCGAGATGCCTTATTGTTGTTTCAAATAGGGTGGGGGGCAATGCTAAGTAAAATATTAGCTCTACCCCTTTAAGGTTTTCTATCTCTTTACCTATCTCCGCATAGCTTTGGTTGGATGTTACATCAAAGGGTATGAATTTAAAAAGTTTGCTGAAATCCTCCTCCCAATCTTTAACAAGCTCGGGTAAGCCGTTCTCGTCCCTCGCGAGGGCGTAAATACCCTTTAGGTTTGATAACTCTCCTTCTTTGTACAGCTTTCTGAGGACAGGGTATATTTTCTTCCGAGCAAGATCACCGCTACCGCCGAATATGAAAAAAGCGTAACCTTTATTCTTCATCCTTCTTTACCGTGTGTCCTCCGAATTCAAATCTTAATGCTGCAAGAAGTTTATCCCTGAAGGAATCTTTTTGTCTTGATCTGAATCTCATAAATAGTGAATCCGCAATATTAGGAACAGGGACTGCACTGTTTATGGCTTCAATTACCGTCCACCTTCCTTCTCCCGTATCTTCAACATATCCTTTTATTTCATCAAGATTTCCGAAGTCTTCAAAGGCTTTTTCAACAAGTTCCATGAGCCAAGATCTTATAACACTTCCGTTGTTGTAGATCCTTGCTACCTCTTTAAGATCAAGATCAAATTCACTTTCCTTCATAAGTTCAAACCCTTCCGCTATGGCTTCCATCATAGCGTACTCTATACCGTTGTGGACCATCTTTACAAAATGACCCGCCCCAGACTTTCCGAGATAACCGTATCCAGTTCCCTTCGGTGCCAGGGCTTTGAGGACGGGTTCAATGTACTCAAAATCTTCCCTGTCCCCTCCTATCATCATACAGTACCCTTCCTTTTCTCCCCATACACCTCCGCTTACTCCTATATCAAGAAATCCTACACCCTTACTTTTAAGCCTTTTATATCTGACCATAGAGTCCCTGAAGTAAGAATTGCCTCCGTCTATTACTATATCTCCTTCCTTTAGAAAGCCTTCTATCTCATCAATGACACGATCAACTACCGTTGCGGGTACCATAAGCCATATTACTTTCCTCTCTTGGGTGAATATATTTTCAATTTCCCCTATGTTGTTCAGTGTTTTGATGCCGTCCTTTTTCGCTTTCTCTTTGATGGCTTCGTCCTTATCATACCCAAACACGGTGAAACCATTTTTAAGCAACCTTCTGCCTATTCCCGAACCCATTCTTCCCAAACCCAATATAAGTATTTCCCTTATCATCACTACCCTTATATCGGTACTTAGTAGCTTTTATTGAATTAGTTACCCGGGTTGGATAAATTAAATTTAAGTATGGGATTAAAAAAACTATTTGTTTTTCTTACTTTCTTTTTCGGTTTAGCCTCGGGTATCCAAATAAACGGTAAGATCATAACGCCTTTTATACACTACGATGGTGGTACATATATAAGTGTCGGTGAGGGCTACGGTGTAATCGTTAGAGAGGACGGCAAGGTAATTTACAGGGTGGGGAATATTGATTTCGGGGAGGTGTTGGGTAAACCTTCTGGTATAAGGCTTCTGAATGAAACGAAGACAAAGGTAAGCATTTTTAAGGGTAAACCTTCTACATTTAAAAGGGGATTGAAAACCTATGAGGAGCTTAGGCTTTTGAATGTTTACAAGGGTGTTGATGTGATATTCAAGGCAAACAGCAAAGGTATTGAAAAGTTGTATGTTTTCAAGGGGGGTGTTGATCCTAAAAAGGTAAGATTCTTTATAGAAGGGGGAAAAGTAAGGTTGAGTAAGGAAGGGGGGCTTTTTATTGAGAAGGAAGAAGGTTTATTATATTTTTCAAGACCTAAGGGTTTTCAAATAATAGATGGAAAAAAGGTATATGTGGATGTTTATTATGAGGTGGGTGAGGGTTATTACACATTTAAGGTTAGTAATTACTCAAAGGAGCATGACCTTATTATAGACCCCATGATAGCGGGTACTTTTCTCGGGGGAGTGTCCCACGATGAACCGGGCGGAAGAAGATCAATAGCTGTTGACGGAAGCGGTAATATATATGTGGTCGGATTTACAAAATCTTGGGATTTCCCTACTGATTCTGTAAGTCCCCCTCCCGAAACTTCGGGCGGTGATGCCTTTGTAATAAAGGTTGATCCAACCTTTAGTAGTGTTCTGGCTGTTGCCTTTGTCGGCGGTTCGGGAATGGATATAGGCAAGGGGGTGGTCATAGATCCCTCGGGTAATGTAGTGGTAAGTATTCAGTCAAGTTCTTCGGATGCACCTGTTTCTAATAATGCTTTTCAGCAGAGTAAAAGCAGTCTTTCCGATGTCTATATCGCAAAGCTATCTTCAGATTTACAGTCTTTAATTTACGCCACCTATTACGGCGGGTCCGGGGAGGACGAACCTCTCTCATTGGCAGTTGACGGAGCGGGAAACATATATGTTGTGGGAAGGACTTCTTCTCCGGATCTCTTTATGCCCATAAATGCCTATGACAGTGTATGTAATGCGGGGGGAACAACATGCAGTGACGGATTTTTAACAAAATTCAGCGGGGATCTTTCACAGGTTATCGGTGCCACCTATGTCGGCGGTCCTGAGGCGAGCCAGGTTAATGATATAGCCATTGATACCGCTGGTAATATTTATGTGGTTGGTTCAACGGGTGCTCCGAACTCCTGTAACTTCCCCGGCACAACGGGTACCAATTCGGGCTGGTGCGGATTTATAGCTAAGTTTGATCCTTCTATTTCATCCATATCTTCCCGTCTTACGGGTCAAGAAAAGGAATCCGCCAATGTGGTAAAGATTGATGGTTCCGGAAATCTTGTTGTTGCAGGTATAACCCAGGGTGCTCCGACCTCGTGTTACTATGATGCGGGTACAAATCAAGTAGTATGTAAGGACGACATATTTGTAAGGATATATGATACGAGCCTGAATGAAATAGCGGGCATATTTGTGGGGGGACAAGGGCAAGACAATGTTATGGATATTGATTTTGATAGTGCGGGAAATATATACATAGTTGGTTATTCGGATTCTTCGGACATTCAAACTTTCCCCTCTTCTTTCCAGTACGCAAAAGTTAATACAGAAGACAGCCTGTATGATGGGTTTATTGCTTCCATATCTTCCGATCTTTCTCAGGTGCTTGCTACCACATACTTAGGCGGATGCAGGAATGATCTCGCAACCTCAATAATGATATATAACGATGAAATATATGTTGCTGGGCGAACGGATTCTCCGAATTTCCCTGCAACTCAAGGCTCCATTAGGTCTTCTTACACCTTTCCGGAATATCCCTATACTATCTATGATTCGGGTGTGAATGATGTATTTTTGGTAAGACTTACAAAAGATCTATCAAGAGGTACGGATCCCCGTATCTCAGAAAGCTTATGTGTGTGGGATTTCGGAATTTACAATGTAGGTAATTCTTCCGCTCCCAAAGAGGTAAGGATATATAACTTCGGGGGGGCGGATCTGGTAGTAAGCTCTCTAACATTAGATGATACAACCAACTTTTCCATTGACTTGGGAGGAGGTTCTAATCCCTGTAATCAGTTGCCCGTAACCATATCACCTTCTTCTTATTGTTCTTTTAATATAACCTTCGCTCCCCGTTCCGATGGCACTTTTGAGACTATATTAACCGTGCAATCAAATGATCCTGTCAATTCAAGCAGACAGATTTTCCTTAAAGGTGTAGGTAAGGGTCCTAAGTTGCAGGTTTATCCTAATCCTATTGATTTCGGTCCCGTTGGAGTAGGTTCTTCTGTTTCCCAGATGGTTAGTATGAGGAACGGTGGAAGCCTTGACCTTATTATAAATTCCGTGCAAATAAGCGGTGATACCGTTTTCACCGTAACATCGGATAACTGTTCTGGCAAAACCTTGCCCCCGAATTCTTCTTGCGATATTGTAATCTCCTTTTCTCCTGTAGCCCTTCAGAATTACAGCGCTACCGTAACAATAAATTCCAACGATCCTTCTTCACCTGCGGATGTAGAAGTTACGGGAATAGGTGCTCCTAATGAGCCTGATATAAGTGTAACACCCATGAGTTATGATTTCGGAAATGTGTTTGTCGGTGCAAATAAGGTTTTTTCATCCGTTGTCGTTCAGAACAACGGTCTTGTTGACTTGACTGTAAGCGGTGTTTCTATTTCTGGGTCCGCGGAATTTAAAGTCAATTATACAACATGCACCGGTGCTTCCATCCCTCCGGGCGATTCCTGTATAATAGATGTGCTATTTAAGCCTCAGTCCGCTGGGCAGAAGAGTGCAAGTCTTGATATAACTTCAAATGATCCTGATACTCCCACGGTGAGCGTTTCTTTAACGGGTACGGGTGTACCCCCGCCTGTGATAAGTGTTAACCCGACCTCCGTAGATTTCGGTAATGTTATGGTGAACACCTCTGTTGTAAGGACAATTACTATATCAAATACAGGCTCTTCTGATCTTGAGATAACTTATGTGGGTAACATCAGCCAACCTGTCAGCATAGCACCTGGGCAGACTAACCCGTGTCCCGCAAATACACCCTTTGTTTTGACCCCCAATCAAAGCTGTACTTATGATCTTACCTTTGCACCCACTCAGGCAGGTTCCATAAGTATGCAACTGCTTATAAGGTCAAATGATCCTGTTAACGGTTACCTTTATGTGAATATAACCGGAAATGCTATATTATCGGATGTTCCTGTTATTTCCGTAGATCCATTGTCAATAGACTTCGGAGTTGAGGGAGTGGGAAAACAGACCCAGCCTTCAAGAATAACGGTAAGTAACTTAGGATCTCAAGTTTTAAGTATATCTTCCGTTACCCTATCCGGAAATGACTTTGTGGTTATAACTGATATATGCACGGGTGTAAATCTTAACGCGGGAGATATATGCTATATTGATGTTGCTTTCTCCCCTACCACACTCGGTGCTTTGTCGGGAAGTATTACCATAGATTCTAATGATCCGTCAAATCCTTCAGTAGTGGTAACCCTCACGGGCGAAGGTATTTATCCCGATCCCACCATATTTGTTGAGCCGTCCTTTTATGATTTCGGGGATACGAGTATAGGCTATCCCAAACAGACAACTGTTACTGTTAAGAATATAGGAGACAGTCCCTTGATGATATCGGGCGTTACCATAAAAGGTAATGATAAAGCGGATTTTGAAATAGCTAATGATACATGTACCAACAATGTACTTTCTTACAATATGCAATGTTTGATTGATGTAAGATTTAATCCTCAGTCAGTAGGTCAAAACAAATCCGCCTTTATTGAGATAGCTTCCAGCGACCCTGTCAACAGTGTTGTCAATGTTGATCTTTTTGGTAATGCCTTGCCTCCGCCTGTTATAGTTGTTGATCCTAATATTATTGATTTTGGTGTGGTGCCACTTAATACGGATAAGCAGATTGTAGTTAAGGTTACCAATGCGGGTCAGGTTAATGTGGTTATAAGGGATGTAAGGGTTGAAGGTACAAATATGGGTGAGTTTGATGCGGTAAGCACATGCTCAGTACTTAATCCTCAAGAGTCATGTAATATTACCGTTTCCTTTATGCCCGTAGGTCAAGAAGGAGACAGGAAAGCCCTACTTGCTATCTACCTTGACAGCGGTAGCACGATAAGGGTACAGATACTCGGTTATGCCAAGGGTGATGACAGCAAACCCTTATACTTACCGGCTATGCTGGAGACTATTGAAATACTTGATTTCGGTAGAAGAAAGGTTAACACTTACGCGGAAGAGTATATTTGGGTTAAAAATGCGGGGGATGATCCTTTAAAGGTGCTTTACTTCGGATGGGCTGAAGGGGATGTGGGTGAATTCGGTGTGAGGGAAGATGTATGTTCTGGGAAAATTCTTAATAAAGGAGAGTCTTGCTATTTTAAAGTGGGATTTATACCCTCAAGGGAAGGTAGCCTTAGGACAAACTTCCTTATATACTGGAAGGGTATTTATGATACGGAAGAGAAAGAGCATTTAATAATAGTAAAAGGGACGGGAGAGGTCAACTTATTCGGATGTTCCGCGGGAGGTTCTTCCTTTGCTGGTTATATTATTCTTGCTTTAATAATTAAGTATCTGAGTGTCCATTTCCTGAGTTCTATAAGGAGAAACAGAAGGAGGGATGAATAAAAAACAAGAAGCCAATCTGTAAACGCCAAGGGGGTAAGGTGCAAAAGGGAGGGGAAGAGATAGGTAACCGTTAGTTGAAGAATAAAGCCTATGGACAATCCTAAGAAGAGGTAGGGATTTATCATGAAGGTTTTAACCGGATTGATAAAGAAGGGTGTGTTTCTTATTGAATGAATGCCGTTTATCCACTGGTTGACCACCATGGATGTGAAAGTAACGGTAACAGCATGTTCATAGGGGAATCTTTCTAAGCAGTATATAAACAGGGCTAAGTTTATTAAGCCCATAAAGATTGCTGTTGTGATTATGTTAAATATTTGTATGCCATCAAAAAAGTTTATTTTGCCCGATTTCAAAGACATTTCCTGAGGGTCTTCTTTTGTGAAGGGAAATGCCTTATCTTGCACACCATCCGTTATTAGATTTATCCAGAGTATCTGGGTAGGAAGCAGGGGAAAGGGAAGTCTCAACAAGAAAGCAAGGGTAAGGAGTGTTATCTCTCCGAAACTGCTTGACAGTAGGTAGTAAATTACCTTTTTTGTATTTATTCCTATTATTTTCCCGTACTTTACCGCTTCCGTTATAACGGATAGGTTATTGTCAGTTATGATCATCTTTGCCACATCCTTTGCAGCTTCCGCACCGTTCCCCATGGCTATGCCCAAATCCGCCACTTTAAGGGCGGGTACATCATTTATACCGTCGCCCGTAACAGCTACTATCTCCCCTTTGCTTTGGAGCACCTTTACTATTCTGTATTTATCTTCAGGTAGAGCCCTTGCAACTATGCTTGTCCTTTTAAGGATGGTGTATAACTCTTCATCGCTGTACTCCTTTAACTTAGTTCCTGTCAGAGCAATGTCCCCTCCTGAGTATATACCTACCTCCCTTCCTATGGCTTTTGCGGTTTTTAGATTGTCGCCCGTGATCATGATAACCCTTATACCCATCTTTCTGCACCATTCCACCGCTTCCTTTGCTTCCTTCTTCGGGGGATCCCTGAAGGCTATAAGTCCCGCAAGGTTTATAGGTACTTTGCCCGGGTCTTCTGGCTGACTATTCGTATATGCATACCCGATTGCAAGTACCCTGAGTCCTTCCTCCGCGAGCTTATCATGAACTTTATTCAGTCTTTCCGTTCTTTGAGCATCACTATCCATTAAGGAAAGAACTTCAAATGCTCCTTTTATAACCAGTAGATACCCTCCGCCTTCTTTATAAAGGGATGCGGTGTATCTTTTTCTTATGTCAAAAGGGAAAATCTTTACCGGTGTTAAAGGATCGGTGTTAAGACCTTTTTCTTTAACCCACTCTACTATTGCAGTTTCTACGGGATCTTTGGATGAAGAATGAGAGGACAGATATATGAGTTTATTTAAAAATTGCTCTTCAACTACTCCGTATGTTTTAAAAAGTTTCAGTTTACCTTCCGTTATTGTTCCCGTTTTATCCGTTGCTATATAAGTTGCACTTCCTAAGGTTTCTACCGCGGGCAGGTGTCTGACAAGGACCTTCCTTTTGGCAAGTCTTAAAGCTCCCACCACAAGTACAAGAGTAATGACCAGGGGCAAACCTTCTGGGACGGCGGATACGAGTTCTGATATAACCAGTAAAAACAGCTGGGAAATTTCTCTTTTTTGAAGTACTCCTATTATAAGTAATATGCTCAGGGAAATTATCAAAACTACCATCCATTTTTTTGAAAAACTCGTTATAGCTTTTGTAAAGGGACTCGGAACAGATTTTACTTGTGTTTTTTCCACGATCTTTCCCATTTCCGTATTTTTCCCCGTTGCGAATACGACTCCTATACCCTCTCCCCTTACAACCACCGTACCTTTAAAAAGGATATTTTTTCTTTCATAGAGGGGTGTGTTTTCATCAAGCACAACACCGCTGTCCTTTTCCACAGGTATGGATTCACCAGTAAGGATGGACTCGTCAATGAGTATCTCCCTATCCGTTATAAGCCTTATATCCGCGGGGACAACATCACCTTCCCTGACCTTTACTATATCTCCCGGTACGACCTCCGACATGGGGATAGTTATTTCTCTGCCTTTTCTTATAACCGTTGTTTTAAGATCTGTTATCTTTCTCAGGGATTTAAGTGAAGTTTTTGCTTTAAGTTCCTGGACGAATCCGAGTACTCCGTTTATAAGGACTATTCCTATTATGAGGTAAAAATCAAGCAGATTTCTTAGGGTGAGGGATATCAGTGCCGCAACAAGAAGAATGTATATAAGGGGATTGTGAAATTGCTTTAGAAACAGAATAAGGTTACTTTCTTCCTCCGTCTTTATGATATTAGGTCCATGTATCCTAAGCCTGTCTTCCGCTTCTTTTTGGGAGATTCCCTCCCCGTTTGAGTTCAGTTCCCTAAGGGTTTCTTCTACGGTTTTTGAGTGAAAGGACATACTTGTTATACATTATATTTCCTTCTTAACAAGGATATTATCATTATGCATATAAATATGTATGTGCCTGTAAAGAGGGAACAACTGTCTTCTTTTATCTCAATACTGTGGCTTACAACGGTAGCGGTAAGTTCTATAAGGAAGGGATTGTTATTTTCATCATCAGAGGATACGAGAATGGTTCCCTTTATATTGCCGGATCGTGTAGGCTTTACTTTAATTCTTATAATGCATCCCGTCTCTGGTTGTATGACCTTTCCGCTACATTTGTCCTCGTAGATGATTACGGGATCGGAGACAGTTACATTACTTATGGTCAGGGGATAATCCCCCTTATTGATTATAGGGATCTCCTTTATATATTCTTTGTTTGCTTCTATGACTCCGAGATTAATATTTGTTGAGGGAGAATATATCTGGGGTGAAGATCCATAACCGTTCAGTTCTATGGCTAAAAGGTTTGACTTAGGATCGTTTGATTCTATTTTTAATATATCTTTGAATGATCCCTTTTCTTTGGGTTTAAAGGATATTTTAAGTGAACATGAGCTACCTTGAGGGATATCCTTTCCTGTGCACAGATCTTCTTTTACCATGAAACCTTTAGACCCTTCTGTGAAAACATTAATTATTTTTAAAGGATAAGGACCTCTGTTGATCACATTTATTGTCTTTACATTGCTCTCTTTACCCACCTTCGTGTTGCCGAAGTCAAGGCGACTTACATTTGTATATATTGCCGGATTTGATAGGGTTGGATCAAATTTGGCTACAAATACATCCCAGAATCCCCGTGAGGAAGGCTGGGTGGTCACGGGGATATCGGAAGAGGTTGTTTTACCTGTTACATATATGTTATTTTGGGAATCAAGAACAAGGCTCCTTATCAGGTCATCATTGGAACCTCCGTAGTATGTGGAATATATGAGGGTGGTGAGATCTCCCGAAATCTTAAACACTATCCCGTTATCCCCGGGCGGTGGTTCTTCCATAAAGGCGTACCTTGTTACAGGAAACCCGAGAACATAATTATGTCCCACACCTACTATATTGCCGTTCCCATCTATTTTGATATCGTAGATTTCTTCATCCGACCTGCTTCCTATGTAAGTTGATGCCAAGATTTGTTTGAGATCTCCCCTTAACTTCGTTATAAAACCATCACCCCACGAGTAGCCTCCCTTGTTTACCGTTTGGTATGCTCCTGAAGTTACAGGGAAATCAAAGGACTTGGTTTTCCCCGCCACATATATATCACCGTTTTGATCAACCTCTATGGCGTTTGAATAATCAAGGGAGGTGCCACCCAGATGGGTTGAAGCGGATAGCTGAGGTGTTACCGTATCAATTATGGAAACGAAGACATCTGGAGCACTTGATATAAGCGGTTGAACAACACCAGAAGTTGTGGGGAAGTTGGAGGAGTTGGTATATCCTGTTATGTAGAGGGTATTATTCCTTATTTCCACATCGCTTAAACTTTCTACACCGTCACCTCCCAGATAGGTTGAGAAAAGCAGATTTGAGAGATCCGGTGTAAATTTTGCAAGGATAATATCGTATCCCCCTGCAAGGGTGTTTTGGATGGGATTTGCCAGCGGTATGTCCGTGCTATTTGATCTTCCCCCTATGTAAACATTACCGGAAGAGTCTATATTCACTGATGAACAATACTCATGGGCGCTTCCCCTGAAGAGGGTGCCTCCGAGTATGCTGTCAAGGTCCTTCGTCAATTTGAGTACAAAGCAGTCATAATCATTACTGTTATAGGGTCTTGAAGCTTGGAAACTGCAGAAGGAACAGTTGGGATTAGCATTGCAATCGCAAAGTCCGGGCATATCTCCTGAATCCGTATCTCCAACTATGTATATACTATTTCCCGATATTGCTATATCTTTCCCGTACTCGGTCTGGGAACCGCCTATGTAAGTGGCGGATACGAGGTTGAAATCGGGATCAAATTTTGCAATGAAAGCGTCCCACCCGTTGCGGGTTTGATCCACCGCTGTAGAGGAAACGGGAAAGTCATAGGAATAAGTTGTGCCAGTTATATAAATGAAGCCCTGATCGTCTATCTCTATGTCCGCGCTGGAATCATTATAAGATGCGTATATTACTTCTCCATGAAGGAGGGGGTCAATGGTAATGGGGGATTCGGGATCATATTCACCCTTTATTTTGAATCCGTAAAAGTTATTTCTTATCCAATAAGCAACTGCCACCTTTTTACCCTTTTGGAAAGCTATGGGACTGGTAAATATTAATTTTTCACTTTTTAAATTGACAACCAAATTACCTTCCTTGTCTTTATATATATCCTTTGCGCCTTCTATCTTAAATCTTAACCTTGATATGTCCTTTGCCTTAGAAAGTCTTATTATTTTTTCTACCCTGCCTTCTCTTAATACAAGATTTATCTTTAAATCCTTCCCTTTAAGAATGACCGATTTGTATGCCCGGAGATTTCTTTTCCAGCCCGTTTTACCTTTGAATATATTGATTTTTGCCTTTAATTTATTTTCTCCTTCAACTCTTATAACTTTTAGACCTTCTATCCTTTCAGTGAATTTTTCCTTTTTAAGTAAATACTCTATTTTTCCATCGGAAAGTATATTAATTGAGTAATATTTTCCATAGTTGATAAATTTACCCTTGTCTATTTCAATAAATGCGATAATATTTCCCGGCGATAAGCCTGCGAATAGTATAAGTAACCCTATTACCAATAAAGCACGACTCATATCCTTCTTATTAATTTATTAAAAAATCATCTGACCAACAAGCCTTTTAAGATCACTTATCTTCAAGTTATAGTTAAGGATCGCATTAAGATATCTTACTTTGATTTCCTCATAAGTTTTCCTTGCTTCAAGTATGTCAATGTAGGTGCTTATACCCGCTTCATACTTCCTTTCAACCGAATTAAGTATTTTCTTAGATGTTTCCAATTGGGATTTCCAAGCTTCTATTTCCGCCTCAATGACTTTAAGGTCCCTTTCAATATTTTCTACTTTCACCTTAAGTTTCTTTCTGAGATCCTTTATCTTTTCCATCTGTTTTATGGCTTCTATTTCGCTTTTGGCTACCTTTGCCTTCGTATTTAAACCGTCAAACAAAACCCAGTCAAGCTTTACACCATAGCTGTATCCCGATTTAAATTTTTCAACAAGCCTGAAATTTTCAAAATCCATATAGTTCCTTCCCTGATAATTAAAGAAGGCGAAAAGCTTAGGATAATAATTACTCGCATAAGCATTTTTCTGATCCCTATAAATTTCAAGGGTTTTTAAGGCGACCCTATAGGTGGTGTTATTTTTAATAAAGTTTTCTTTATCGTATTCGGGTTTTTGTTCCTTGATAAGTTCACCTTCTACATCTTCTATATCCTTTCCTATAAAGGCGGAGAACTCCTTTTTTGCATTTTCAAAATCGTTTACAGCCTTTTTATACTCATATTCCGCTACCTTCCTTTGGGAGTTTGTTCTCAACAGATCAATTTCCGAGACTATACCTCTTTTATAAAGAAGCTTCACCTGTTTCTCCCTTTCCTTCCAGTATTTAAGCGTTTCTTCTTTCAGCTTTATAATTTCCTTTTTGTAAAGTAGCCCGTAGTACATCTTCCTTGTCTGATTTGCCACTTCCGCTTTTACATCTTTTATTATTTCCTCTTGAAGTTTGACACCCTTCTTTGCTATCTTTATTGCCTCAAACACCACCTTGTTAAATAGTGCCTGCTGGACTGATATGCCGTACTCCTTTTGTTCTTCCGGGATAAAGGAGGATATAAAATTGGGATCCCATTTTAAATATGATGCTGATAGGCTAATTACGGGATAAATACCTGATTTTGCTTCCCTTATTTCCTGCTCAAGTTTTTTTAAGTCAAGCTCGGAGGAAATAACCTCAATGTTATTTTCCAAAGAAATCCTGACCGCCTCTTCCAGCGTTATACTCCATGAGAAGCTAAGAATAAGAAAGCTTATATATAACCATCTCATTTAATCCTCACCTTTACATCTTCCTTCAGCTTACTGCTGTTGTCTGTAACCACCAGATCATCTTCTTTTATGTCCCCTTTTATTAAAAGCTGGTTGTCCTCTTTGGTTACTATGGTTACTACCGTTCTTCTAACGGATTCACCGTCATACACCCATACAAAGCTTGTATTTCCTGAAAACTGAACTGCGTGTTCTGGCACCCTGAAAACCTTTTCTTTTCCGACGGATATCTTGGCTATACCGAACATACCCGGCTTTACAGATTTTTTATCCTTTTTTATTTCCGCTTTAACCCTTATCATCTTGTCCCTGTCCGCAACTGGCGAAATGTAAACAATTTTACCTATTACTTCACCCACACCTTCTATCTCAATGGGTATCTCCTCACCTTTTGATAGCCTGGTTATGTATCTCTGAGGTATCCTGAAAACTCCGTACAGTTTATCCGTGCTGACAAGCCTCAACAGTTTATGTTGGGGAGATACATTTTCTCCCTCGTCTATGAATATCTCAACTATCTCGCCGCTGAAGGGAGCCTTTATTTCAGTATAGGATAGTCTTAATTTCAACAATTCTATATTTGCCTTTATACTTTCAATTTGTGCTTTATAAGCCTTTAATGAAGATTCAAGCTTTGATAACTCTTCCTCGCTCACAATATCTTCCTTCTCAAGATCTTTTCTCCTTTCATACATCTCCTTTGTATTTTCATAGTTGGCTTTTACAACTTCAAGTTCGGATTTTGCCTTGTTGATAGAAGCCTTTATTTCTTCATCGTCTATCTTTATAAGTAGATCTCCCTTTTTTACCCTTTCTCCCTCTTTAACAAATACCTTAACAACCGTGCCTCCCACTTTGGGTAGAAGGACAACATCCTTATCCGCTTCCAGAGTTGTATTTGCTTCATATAGTATTTCTATTTCCTCTTCTTTTAATTCAATTACTTTAACATCTACAACTTCTCCCACCGGCTGTTTTGCTTGACTGTTTTCCTTCTGGGTAGAGCATGAGTAGATTAATGATAATAATACTGCTAAATGAAGGATCAATTTAAACATGAAATGATTATAACACACTGACTGACCAGTCATACATTATAATATTGAACATCATGTACAGATTTTTTATCCGCAGACCAATTACCACTTGGATGTTCATGATTGCCTTTATGATCCTCGGTATAGCTTCCTATCTCAGAATTCCCATAGATAGATTTCCCGATGTGGACTTCCCCATGGTTGCTGTGGGAACACCCTTTCCGGGCGCTAACCCTTATGTTGTTGATGCAAATGTTACGAGGGTTATTGAGGAAGAGCTTGCAACTATAAGCGGTGTGGATTCAATAATTTCTCAGAGTTTTACGGGCATGTCAAGGATAATAGTTATGTTCAATCTTGATAAAGATATTGATAAGGGTGTTCAGGAGGTGAGGGATGCGGTAAGGAGGGCAACAGGAAAATTGCCTCCCGGTGCGGAACTTCCTTCAGTCAGCAAGGTGAACACCTCCCTTTCCCCCATCCTCGTTGCAATCCTTCACGGAGGTAAAGACTATGAAACAATGGCATACTATGCTGAGCATGTTATAAAAAAGGAATTTGAAAAAATAAAAGGTGTGGGAGAGGTACACCTTGGGGGATACAGGGATAAGGTTTTGTGGATAAGGATTGATCCAGAAAGGCTTTATTCAAGGGGTCTTACCGTTAAGGATGTGGTTAACGCCTTTAAGGCTAATCATATTGAAATGCCTTCTGGTAGGATATACAGCGGGAATAGGGAATATATACTGAGGGTTTACGGTAAGGCAAGATCACCCGAAGAGGTTAACGAGTTTGTTATAAGAAACGGTGTAAAGATAAAGGATATAGGCAGGGCGGAATTTACCTATGATGAAAGGAGAAGTGTTACAAGGTTTAAAGGTGAAAGATCTGTTGTCCTCGTTGTTTATAAGCAGGTTAAGTCAAATACGGTAGGGACCGCTAATCTTATTAAGGAAAAGATAGAGGAACTGAACCGCAAATTGCCAGAAGGTATGCGTATAGATGTTAATTATGATTCTTCCGTTTTCATAAAAAGGAGTGTTGATGATGCCCTTATAGAGATAGTACTGGGAAGTTTGCTTACATCCCTTGCGGTATTCCTTTTCCTCGGAAATCTGAGGATGTCCCTCATACCCGCCATGGCTATACCCGTTTCTATACTCGGGACCATGTTTGTTATAGGAAACCTCGGCTACTCCCTCAACATGATAACCCTTATTGCCCTTGCTGTAGCTGTAGGTATAGTTATTGATGATGCCATAGTTGTCCTTGAAAGCATATACAGGAGGACTGAGGAGGGATTGGAAGGGAAGGAGGCTGCGGAGAAGGGTACAAGAATAGTAGTTTTTGCCCTTCTTGCTTCTACCGCTTCTATAGTAGTAATATTCCTACCCATAATATTTCTTAAGGGTGTTATAGGTAAATTCTTTAATGCTTTCGGCGTAACCCTTATAACAGCCATAGCTATCTCCTTTATTGTCGCCATATCCTTTACGCCTATGCTTTCCGCAAGACTTGTAAAAAGGTCTGAAAAAGAAAATCCCTTTATGAAGATTTACAGGCATTTTGAAGATGCCTTTGATGTGAGTTTGAAGTGGGCATTAAATCATAAATGGGTTGTTATAGTTCTATCTATCCTCAGTATAGTAGGCGGTTATTTTATGTTAAAGGCTACCAAAAAGGAATTTCATCCTATGACCGATGAGGGAAGATTCGTTATAAGGTTTGAGACGCCTTCGGGTTCTTCTCTTGACTTTACCGATAGTAAAGTAAGGAAGCTTGAGGGGATACTCGGGAGTAATCCTTATATAAAGCAGTACTCCATAGCTTTTGGTGAGGGTATTTTCGGTAGGGCTGATGTTAACGGAGGGATGGCTTTTGTTACACTCATAGATAGAAGGAAGAGACCTCATCAGAAGGAAGTGATGCAGATGGTAAGGGAAAAGATAAAAGAGATTAAAGATTTTAAGGCGACGGTTGAAGTGCCTTCCATAGTGGGAGGAGGAGCGGGAAGGATGGTTGATATCCAGTATGTTATAAAGGGTCCTTCCCTTGAAAAATTGGAGGAGATTGCAAATGTGGTAACGGAAAAACTTAAAAAGATGGGTGGGTATGTAGATGTTGATACAAATCTGAAGATAAACAAACCGGAGGTAAGGATATACATAGATAGGGCTAAAGCGGGAGAGATAGGTGTTACTGTGGAAGATATAGCTTTTACCCTTAATGCCCTTTTCGGAAAGATGAAGATAGCTACCTACGAAGTGGGGTCTGAGAGCTACGATGTTTATATAAAGGCGGATGAGGATTTTCTCAATAACTTTGAGAATCTGAAAAAGGTTTATGTCAGAACACAAAGGGGGGATATGGTTCCTTTGTCTTCCCTTATAACCTATGAATTAAAGCCCGGATACAATGTTATTAACAGATACGACAGGCAGTATTCCTTCAGTCTTTTTGCAAATCTTTACGGAAAAAGTCAGGGGGAAGCCACGGCGGAGATTGAAGATCTGCTGAATGATATACTGCCCGACGGTTATACCTATGAAGTGGCGGGCATGGCAAAGGAGTTCAGGGAAGCCTTTAAGGGTCTCGCTCAAGCCCTTGTTATTGCACTCGTAGGTATGTATATGATCCTTGCTTCCTTGTTTGAAAGCTTCCTTCACCCTTTTACAGTTATGTTAACATTGCCCCTTGCCATCTCGGGCGTTTTCGGTCTGTTATTGATTACGGGAACATCACTCAGTGTACCTTCTTATTTTGGAATAATCCTGCTCATGGGTATAGTGGCAAGGGATGCTGTTTTGTTTATAGAAAGGATTATTCAGCTGAGAAAGGAAGGCATGGAGATGAGGGATGCCATAATGCAGGCGAGGAAGGAGAGGTTAAGACCCATACTTATGACGACAATAACTATAGTTTTTGCCCTTCTTCCGGTAGCCTTGGGTTTGTTTGAAGGTAGTGAAATAAGGAAGCCTATGGCTATAGCTGTTATCGGGGGAATAATGTCCGCCTTGCCCCTCAGCCTTTATGTTATTCCGGTGATATATGAGATTGTAGATAGGATCAACCTGAGGAGACTATTTCCTCTTCGTCCTTCATAAGCTTGTATATCAAGCTATCCGTTAGTGCTATCCAAGAAGCTTCAATGATATTGTCGGAAACACCTATGGTACTCCATTTCTTTCTTCCGTCTGTACACTCAATGAGCACCCTTACCCTCGCAGATGTACCCGCGGACTCGTTGACTATCCTTACTTTATAATCAAGCAGTTGAACTTCTCTGAGGTTGGGATAGAATTCAACAAGTGCCTTTTTAAGAGCCTTATCCAGGGCGCTAACGGGACCGCTGTCAAGGGCTGCTGTGTGTTCATTAACTTCGTTTATGAAAAGTCTTACTGTTGCTTCCGATACCGGCTTTTCATCCATACTCCTTTTGGCTATAAGCACCCTGTAGGCATCAAGTTCAAAGTAATTCTTTAGTAAACCGAAGTGTTTTTTGCACAGAAGTTCAAGGGAAGCTTCCGCTGTTTCAAAATGATACCCTTCACTTTCCATCTCTTTTATCTTCTCAACAAGTTTTATAACCTCCGGAGATTTTTCATCAACAGATATTCCAAACTCCTTCAGCTTGTATATAACATTGCTTCTACCAGAGAGGTCTGATACGGTTATCTTTCTTTGATTACCTACAAGCTCCGGGTTTATATGTTCGTAAGTTTCCGAATGCCTTAATACTGCGGAGGCGTGGACACCCCCCTTGTGGGCAAAGGCACTTTCACCCACATAGGGCATGTTCCTCGGGAGGGACATGTTTGATAATTCCGCCACGAACATGGCAAGTTCTGTTAGCCTTCTCATGCTATCTTCGGGGATAACCTCATAACCCATTTTTATCTGTAAGTTGGGAATTATTGAGCATAGGTTGGCGTTGCCCACCCTCTCGCCTATACCGTTTATAGTACCGTGAACCTGGGTGGCTCCTACAAGGACACCCATAATGGAATTAGCTACCGCGGTCTCGGAATCATTATGCATATGTACACCTATCTTTGCTTCAGGAAATTTTTCTCTCACTTCGCTTACTATTTGGCTAACCTCGTGAGGTAATGTTCCCCCGTTTGTGTCGCATAGAACTATCCAATCCGCTCCCCCTTCAAGGGCTGATTCCAGAACCTTTAAGGCGTATTCTTTATTTCTTTTAAATCCGTCAAAGAAGTGTTCTGCATCAAAAATAAGCTCTTCCACATCCTTCCTTAAAAAGCTCAGAGTTTCCCTTATCATGTTGAGATTCTCTTCAAGGGAGGTCCTAAGTGCGTGGGTTACATGCAGGTCCCAACTTTTGCCGAAAATGGTTATAACGCTTGTACCAGCCTTAAGCAGGGCTTCTACAAGGGGATCCTTATCAACTCTTATACCCGCCCTTCTTGTTGACCCGAAGGCTGTGAGTTTTGTGTGTTTAAGTTTGAGTTCCTTCGCCCTTGAAAAAAATACATTGTCCTTAGGATTTGAAGAGGGCCATCCTCCTTCTACATAGTCTATACCGAACTCATCAAGCTTTTCCAGTATCCTTAACTTATCTTCAACGGAGAAGTTAACACCAAAGGCTTGGGCGCCGTCCCTCAGTGTTGTATCATATATATATACCTTCATAAGGGAATAAGATACATTAAAAGGGGTATATTGTCATGCACAATTTAGCAATTTGGACCGCTTTATACCTTCTGCTTTTAAATGCCTATCTTGTCTTCGGCGGGTTACCAGCGGAGTATAAATTGCTTCTTGAGTACAAAAGAACTAAATCTATTGATAAGAGGATAAAAATAGGCAAAAAGATAATAACCGCCTATCCTTCCGCTGTATTTATAGATGACCTTAAGGTTTTGCTTGCCCGAGATCTTTTGAAGAAGGGAAGGAAAAGGGAAGCTAAGGAAATATTGGCTCTTATAAATATCAAGAGGATAAAACCTGACCTCACGGAAGTTTTTTTAAATGTTTCCAAAAGGCTTGGATATATAACGAAGGAAATGGTTCTTAACTTCCCTGAAAAACTTTATCCTTACATAGATAGGTTTTCTTTTAATGAGGATGAAATCCTGAGGATATTTAACAGGATGTATAGGATGGGGAAGAGGAGGGAAGCTCTCAAGTTAATAGATGTATTTAAAGAACGGTATAAGAAGCTTTGTTATATTGAGGCAAGACTTTTATACAGCAGGGGTAACTTTGATAGGGCGTTGGATGCCTTAAGGGATTGTCCACATCCAAACGCTGAAAAGTTTAAACTCAGGATATTTTTAAGGGAAAGGAGATATGACAAGGCTTTATCCTTCATTGAGTTACACGGTAAGGATAAGTCGGATATGTTTTTGTTTGCTGGTAAGTATGTTTTCAGGGACGGTTTTCCCATGTTAAGCAGAATATTTTTTGAGAAGGCTGATGATAGCTTTGATAAGTTCTTTTTCTTGGGACTTATATCCTATGCGGAGTATGATTTTAGGAGAGCGGTAGGATATTTTAAAAGGGCTGTAAGCTTTTCTTCAAATAAGAAAGAGTTGTCAAGGGCAAGTTTTTGGGTTTATAAAGCCCTTTTAGCCTTGCGGGAAAGGACGGAGGAACCTTCGGATTATCTGCTTTTATCATCCGTTGGTGAGGGATTCTACTCCGCCACCTCCAAGGTGTATCTCGGTAAAAGGGTTGCTAATATTGAAACCTTAAAGGTAAGTTACGGGGAAAGGGAGTCAAAATTGGTTTCCTCCCTTATTGAAATTAAAAGGGCTGGTTTTCCCTATTACATGAGGCTTGAAGCTCTAAAAAAGGCAAATTTGTTTACAAAAATGGATGTTTTAAGACTTTCCCGTGAAGACACTTACATAGCTATGAAGATAGCTATAAGGAGGTGGGGTCCTAATTCTGACATTTACAAGGCGATTTCCTACAAGATGCCATACAAAAATATTGTTTTTCGTGTTTCAAAAAAGTACAACATAGATCCTTATCTTGTGTATGCCATAATGAGGCAGGAGAGTTTGTTTGATCCATTTGCGGTATCTGTGGCGGGGGCGAAGGGACTTATGCAACTGATGGATAAAACCGCGAGGTGGGTTTCAAGGAAATACGGTATAAAATTAAGGAATATATATGACCCCAAGCAGAATATAGAGATAGGGGTTGCTTATCTACACTATCTTAACAATATGTGGAAGGGGGATTTGGCAAAGATAATAGCTTCCTATAATGCGGGTGAGGGTGCTGTAAGAAGGTGGTATCCCTATGAGGATGTTTACCTATTTATAGAGAGCATACCTTACACGGAGACAAGAAACTATGTTAAGAAGGTTTTATACAACTTCTATATCTATTCGGAAAGGGATCTGAATTCGTTCTGACTTTCCTCTATTATCTCTATGGGTTTCCTTCCGCTGAAGCCGTCATTAAGCTCATGCCAATATATTATTGTTTCTTCATCTTCCTTCCAGCACAACCATATATATCTGCCTTGGAAGTAAGACAGGAAGTCAATAAGTATGGGATCTTCACCCTTTATAACTCCACCGAGATTTTCTATCATCTGAAAGTGTTCCCTAATTTCCGAGTCAAGGGTGTTTATTGTACTCTTTATATATATCCTTTCAAGCTCGTCGTTTTCTTCTTCAAGTTTGGAGAGCAAGTCATATATCTCCATCCTTTTGTCATTTATTGCTTCAACAAGGGGTTTTATTTTTACAAGAACTTCCCTTGCTTCGTCCAAGGCAAATACCTTCATGGGCTATAAAGATAATAATGTATATGTATTTTGTCAATAACATATAATAAATGTAATGGAAACAGCAAGGCTGACGAAGGATCTTGTAGATCTGTTGAAAACAAGAGGCAGGGAGGTTGAATTTAACCTCGGTGAAACAGTGATTGAGGAGGGAAAGGAGGCGGACAAGGTTTACATAATAGAAAAAGGTTATGTGAATGTGCTTAAAAGGGATCCTATGGGGAATCAGGTTCTTGTGGGTACAGCAGGACCCGGTTCCATAATAGGGGAAGCGGGCATATTTATGGATACGGACAGAACCGCCACGGTGAGAGCTGTTTCCGATGTGAAAGCATTAAGTTTTAACAAAGAGGAATTTTTGCAAGCTATAAGCGAATTACCTCAGCTTTCCTATTATATTATTTCGGTGTTGGTCAGACGACTTTCCCATCTGAATAACAGACTTGTTAATGCTGTGAATTCTAAGCTTATGGTAATAATAGGCAACTATATTCTTGATGTGCTTAATGATATGGATGAGATTTCTTTGGATGTTTCCGCGGTGTCCTTTGAAACGGGTATTGATCAAGAAAAAATAATCATGACGATAAGTAATTTTGCCCGTGCGGGTGTTGTCGGGGACCTTGAAATAGAAGAAAGATTGCATGAGGAATCGGGTGTGAAGAAATATTTTGCTAAATTTAAAGTTGTTCCCTCCCGCTTAAAAACCTATATTAAAACCATCTCTTCCGTTAACCTTTAAACTGGCTCTATTTTAAAATATATTATTGATTATGTACGAGGACAAAATAGAGAAACTTCTTAGGGAAAACTTGAATATAAAAAAAGGAGAGAGTGTTTTAATCTTTACGGACAGGGAGAAGGATTATTATGAGCATTTGTTGGATGAATTTGTGGATGTGGCTAAGAACTTTACCTATGATGTTAGATATATGATATATGAACCTACGAAGGTACACGGTCATGAACCACCTGCGGATCTGTGGAGATTGGCTGTAGGGGAAGAGGCTGTTGATGTTCTGATGGAAGAAGGCTTTATGGAAAAGATTATTAACAAGGATAAATACTCCGCGGAGGATGTGTTGAACATAATTAAAAGATTTAATATATCCGCTCCCGATGTAGTGATTGCCTTTCCTTATTACTCTACAACCCATACCTTTTTCAGAAAACTCCTAACCGACAACTTCGGAGCAAGATATGCATCAATGCCCCTTTTTGAGCCGGAGATGTTCCTTACATCTATGGATGTTGATTGGCATGAGGTTGCATCTTTAAGCAGAGATATATCAGATATCCTTACAGAGGCTACATGGGTTCATGTAAAATCGGATTACGGCACGGATGTTGAATTTTCCATAGAAGGGAGGAAAGCCTTTGCTGATACGGGGCTTTTCCACAATGCGGGGGATTTTGGCAACCTGCCCGCGGGAGAGGGTTTTATAGCACCCGTTGAAACGGAAGCTTATGGGAGGCTTGTTATAATATACGGTCCCGATAGGAAACTTGAAAGACCCATTACTTTTAAATTCAACAGGGGTGGAGTGGAGGACATAGAAGGCTTTGAGGAATACAGATACTACATTGAGGATATCTTTAAAAAGATGCCCGAGGCAAGATACATAGCCGAATTCGGAGTGGGAACGAACCCTAAGGCGAGTAGGGCGGATAACATTTTGGAGGCGGAGAAGATACGCGGAACCGTTCACATTGCTATCGGTGATAATCATACCTTCGGCGGAATGAACCGCGTATCTTTTCATACCGATTATGTGGTTTTTGAACCAACAGTAGTGGTAGGAGGAAAAGGATGGGAAAAAAAACTATTGGAAAAAGGCAATTTAATGAAGATTTAAAGATAAATATACTTAAGGATGTAAGTATCTTTTCTGTGTTAAATGCGGATGAGTTGAGGGAAGTTGCTAAGTATATGAGTATAAAGAGGTACGAAAAAGGAGAGTATTTATTTTTTGAGGAGGAGGCGGAACCGGGTATATTTATACTTGTTGAAGGTATAGTTAAGATCATAAAGGAAACGCAGGACGGTAAAACTATAATAGTGAGGCTCGTTTTTCCCAAAGATGTCTTTGGATGGATAGAGTGGGATAACAAGGCTGTAAAGAATACTTACACCGCCAAGGCTGTAACGGATACCCTCGTTCTTTATATATCAAACAGGGACTTTATAAATCTGGCTATAAAATATCCCGCTGTTGCTGTTAAGATGACCTGCGATGCTACGGTAAATCTTTTGAATACATACGAGATATTAAAAAGTATAGCTTCGGGTAGAGTTGAGGAGAGGATTGCGAAGGTTTTGCTTGAGTTGGCGGATAAAATAGGAGAGAAGGTTGACGGAGTTACAGTGATAGAGGCACCCATAACCCGTCAAGATATAGCGGAGATGACTGGTACTACTGTTGAAACTACTATAAGGGTTATGAGTAAATGGAAGAAGCAGGGTATAATAAATACGGAAAGGGGATATATTGAGATATTAAATAGAAGGGAACTTGAAAAACTGGTTGTATGATCGTGAAGAGGAGTGAGCTTATGAGAAAATTTAAAGTTTTGGTTGTCATTATACTTACTTTTTACACGGGTTTCCTTCTTGGAACATCAAAGGCGGATGATGTTACGAAGTTTGATGATGAGTACACATATTTCAGATTATTTGCGGATGTTGTAAGGATAATAAAGGAAAATTATGTAGAGGAACCAAGCACAAAAAAGCTCATTTACGGTGCATTGAACGGTATGCTTCACTCCCTTGATCCCTTTTCTGGTTTCTTTGATCCGGATCAGTATAAGGAGTTCAGAACGGAAACAGAAGGATCTTTTGGCGGTGTGGGTATTGAGATAGGTATGGAGAAGGGCAGACCCATAGTTATATCTCCCATAGAGGGTACGCCCGCCTTCAAAGCGGGTGTCAGACCCGGGGATATCATTATTGAAATAGACGGTGAAGACACCTTCCAGATGTCATTGCTTGATGTAGTTAAGAAGATAAGGGGTAAACCGGGTACGGAGGTTGAGCTTACACTTATAAGAAAGGGAGAGGCAAAGCCCATAAAAGTTAAGATAAAGAGGGCTATTATAAAGATAGAAAGTGTTAAATATACTAAGATAGATAATATAGGTTACATCAAGATAGTCCAGTTTCAAGAAGCCACATCTCGTGAGCTTGAGAGGGCTATAGCCAAACTGGAGGAGGAGGGTATAAAGAGCCTTATACTTGATCTGAGAAACAATCCGGGCGGTCTCCTATCGGAGGCTGTTAATGTTGCGGATCTTTTCCTCGGTCCCGATAAGCTTATCGTATACACCAAAGGAAGAGGTGAGGAAACAAGGAGATACTACTCTCAAAGGGAAGCCCTCGTACCCGAAGATATGGATATAGTAATACTTATTAACAAGGGTTCTGCAAGCGCATCGGAGATAGTAACAGGTGCCTTACAGGATTACGGAAGGGCACATATAGTGGGTGAAAAAAGCTTCGGAAAAGCTTCCGTTCAAAACATAATACCCCTTGAGGACGGATCAGCTATCAAATTAACTGTCGCCTATTACTATACTCCCAAGGGCAGGCTTATACATAAGAAAGGTATAGAACCTGATATTGTTGTTGAACTTGATCAAGAAACCGCGGAAAAGATAGCAAAGAAAGTAAGAGAATTAAAGCTACAAGGTAAGAACGGTGTTATTTTACTTCCAGATCTTGATGTACAGCTGAAAAGGGCTATGGATATTCTTAAGAAAAAGAATGTTTAATGATAACCCTCGCTGTAGAAACCTCATGTGATGAGACCGCCCTTGCCCTCTTCTCAGATAGGGAAGGAATTATAGCGGATGTTTTATCTTCTCAGACAAAAATACATGAAAGATTCGGCGGTGTAGTACCAGAGCTTTCCGCAAGGGAGCATGTAAGGAATATCCTATATCTGTTTGATGAGCTGATAAATAGGGCAGGGGTAGGTAAGGATCTTAAAGAGGTTGACTTTATATCTTTTACACTTACCCCCGGCTTGATCCTTTCCCTGGTTGTGGGTGTTGCATTTGCAAAGGCGATAGCCTATGCTAAGGGAAAGCCTTTTGTACCTGTTCATCACCTTGAAGGTCATATCTATTCCGCTTTCATTGATAGGGAGCCTGAGTATCCCTTTTTGGCCCTTATTGTCTCGGGTGGACACACCGAGCTTGTTGTGGTTGAAGGTTTCGGTAGATACAAGCAGATAGGATCAACCCTTGACGATGCGGTGGGGGAAAGCTTTGACAAAGTAGCGAGGATGCTTGGTTTGGGATATCCAGGGGGACCTATAATTGACAGGCTTGCAAAGGAAGGTGAGTATGTTTATGATCTTCCCAAGCCCCTTTACAGGGATAACAGCTTTAACTTCTCCTTCAGCGGTTTAAAAACTGCAGTAAAAACCCTTATTGAAAAGGAAAAAATAAGAAGGGAGGATATGGCAAGATCTTTTCAAGAGACGGTTGTTGATATTCTTCTTCATAAGACAAAAAGGGCTGTTGGGGAAACGGGCATAAGGAAAGTAATCGTCGTGGGAGGTGTCTCCGCAAATTCCCGTTTAAGGGAAGCATTTAATCACTGGTCCCAAGAGGAAGATATAAAGGTTATAATACCACCTTTAAAGCTTTCTACGGATAATGCGATTATGATAGCAAGGGCGGGGATTGAAAGATACAAAAGGGGTATAACAGCTCCCCTTGATATAAATCCCGAACCGAATATTCCCCTTGAAGAGTTCGGGAGAATGTGGTCATGAAAATTTTTTGCTTATTTTAAGAAAATTACTTAATATGTCCATACCGTACTGGGATAAGACGGATTCAGGATGAAATTGTACACCGAAAACCGGATATTCTATGTGCTTTACACCCATTATGTCTCCGTCTTCCGATTCTGCTGTTATGGTGAGAACCTTAGGTAACGTTTCCCTATCTATAACAAGGGAATGATATCTTACCGCTTCAAAGGGACTCGGAATGTTTTCAAATATATCACCACCGGAATGATATATCTTGGAAGTCTTCCCGTGCATTAACCTCTTTGCCTTTGTAATCTTCCCGCCGAAGGCAACGCCTATGGACTGATGCCCGAGACATACGCCCAGTATTGGCTTCTTATTATAAAATCTTTTGACCGTTTCAACGGATATACCTGCTTCCGCAGGTGTACACGGACCTGGTGATATGACGATGGCGGATATATCCATATCCTCAATGTCTTCCACCTCTATTTCATCGTTCCTTTTTACAATAACATCCGCTCCCAGTATATAAAAGTATTGAACGAGGTTATAGGTAAAGGAATCGTAATTATCTATCATAAGGAGTCTCATCTTAGTTTATGATACCCCATAAGAGATCTTTCCATAGCTTCTTTAAAACCTATGGCAGGTCTTCCACATATTTTTTCAAAATCAAAAGCTTGACACTCTTCACCTGTACATATATTCTCCTTCCACATCATAAGTATCTGATCTGAAGAAAAGGGAGGAGGTTCAAGAAAGAATTCAACAACCTTTCCCAATAAGTACATAAACCTTTTGGGTGCGGACAGTACGAACACCTTCCTGTTTATATGAGAAAAGAAGTAATCAAGAATATCCTTCATCGTAACCCTGTCGGGTCCGCACACTTCATATATCTTGTTATCCGTTGTTTCTGTTTCCATGGATCTTAAAACCGCACAAACCAAGTCTTCAATATATACAGGTTGAAAGTGGTAACTGTCCGCATCGGGAAGCAGAATAACCCTTAAAAATCTCGTTAAATTATCCATATCCGAAAAGAGCCTTTGTTCGGAACCGAGTATAATGGAAGGTCTTAAAATCGTGTAGGTAAAACCAGATTCCATTATCTCCTTTTCAGCGAGGTACTTAGTTCTATGGTATCGGGAGGGTGCATTGTCGGAAGTTCCGAGGGCACTCATATAGACAATCTTTTTAATAGGTAGTCCCTTGCAGGCTTCACACAGATTCTTGGTATATTCGTGATGTACCCTTTCAAAGGTTATACCCTTACTTCTTATTTCTTGAAGTATGCCTATTAGGTGAATAACAACATCGGGAGAGGTTTCCTCAAGGAGGTTCCTTATTGAGTTTATATCAGAGAAATCTACCCATTCAATAAATACATCGCTTCCCAGAATGCTTACAGCCTTCTCCTTGTTTCTTACGGGGCATACAACCCTGTAATTTCTTTCCTTTAATGTTTTTACAATATGCCTTCCCACAAAGCCCGTTGCACCCGTGACCAATACATTTACCATAATTTTTAACATAGTTTAAACTAAAACGAAGTAATGGGAATATATGACTTTCTCGTAAACAAAGGCTTTGAGAGAAGAAAATCCCAAGAGATAATGATGGATCTTGTAAGAAAGGTTATTGAGGAGGGAGGGATTAAGCTTATAGAAGCTCCTACGGGAACGGGAAAAACCTTCGGTTATCTGATACCTATTATGGAGAGTAAAACCAAAGCCATTATATCAACGGGTACCAAGGTGCTTCAGGATCAACTAAGGAGGGACATTGAGTTTCTTTCCGCCCAATTTCATATTATCTACGGAGAAGACATAAACTATGCTGTTGTTAAAGGCAAAGCAAACTATCTTTGTATTGATAGATATGAATCTTTTGGAAAGATAAGGGAGATAGAGAGGCTTTTGGAGGAGGGTTGGGACGGAGATCTGTCAAGGGTGGTTCTGAATAGTGTTGATGCGGAAAAGATAAACATAGACGAGGACTATTGTACATCCGCGTATAGAAGGGTCTGTCCTTATTATGATATGTGTCTTTATTGGATTAAGCTGAAGGATATGGAAAGGAAGGCGGACATAATCGTTATCAATCATGCCCTTTTAGGTTTGAAGGAATTTGAGGATTCAAGGAACAGGATACTTGTAATAGATGAAGCCCATGAGCTGGATAAGTACCTCACCTTGTCTTCTGGTCTCTCCGTTTCCCTTTACTTCCTCTATCAGATAAAAGGTTATTTGGAAGATCTCGGAGAGAATGTTTCCTTTAATCCCGAATACTTCTTCAGGCGCTTTTTTGAGGGATTGTTGTCGGAAGAAAAGGAGGAGGTGCCCCTTGAGAACTTCCTTCCTTATGCAAAGGATTTTGAAAAAGATATAACTAAACCTGTTCTTGATACATGGAAGAGGGTGAGGGAAAATCTCGTCACAGAGCTTGAGGATTTTCTGAAATCAAGGCTTATGATAAGCTTTAAATTCAAAACATACCTTGAAAATGTAGGAATTGTGGACAAGGAGACCCTCTCTTCAATAAAGGCGGGATATGAAGAGGAGACGGAGGAGGAAAAGGTATTTATAAAAAAGGTAAAATCTTATGAATTCGTCCTGAAAAAGATAATGAAGCTTGAAAGGTTTACGGAGATCATGAAAGAGGCACCCGAAGAATTGGGTTATAAGGTTTCAAGGAGTTGGAGTAAGAAGCTCGGAACCTTTAACTACAAGATGGAAATCTTTCCCATCTTTCCCAGGGGTATAATACATCCCGAGGATTACAGAGGAATAGTAATGACATCCGCCACCGTTGATCCTTATGATATTGAGCTTACAACCGGGATTACAGGTGAATATCATTCTTTGCCTTACAATTTTGATTACAGCAAGGTAACCTTTATAGTAAGAGATGCAAATCCGAAAGAGGAGGGATGGGAGGAATGCCTTAAAGAAGCCTATCTGTATCTTAAAACTCTGCACAGGAAAATACTTGTTCTGCTTACAAATAAAAGACATCTTAATCTCTTTGAGGGTAAGGATGTGGGAAGGCAGGGTGAGGCTCCCCTCGTGGTTTTGATGGAGGATTTTTTAAAAGACAGGGTGGATGTGCTTGTAGGTCTGGACAGCCTTTGGACGGGTGTTGATTTAAAAGGGGAAAAGGGTATTCTTATGGCAAAACTGCCTTTTGATAGTCCCGATGATCCTGTAACCTTTCACAGATTAAGATTTTTAAGGAATACGGGAAACGATCCTTTTATATATCAAAGGAAGAGGGCTTTTATAAAGTTCAGACAAGGATTCGGAAGACTGATGAGGCAAGCCAAGGATTTCGGAACAGTTATTATATGTGACAGAAGGATATGGAGATACTCAGAGTTTATTAACTTTTTAAAGTCTTTGGGTGTCAGGATAGTTTACAGAAGTAACAGGGGAGTAAAGAACCGATATTAAATGTGATGATTGTATTGGCTGTATTACTGATTTGGAGTTGTGTCAGCTTTTCCCTTCCTAAGCTTATCTCTCCGGAGGAATTGAAGCAAAATCTCGGCAAGGATAACCTTGTAATTTTGGAATTCAGCAATATGCAGAGTTATCTTATGGACGGGCATATACCCGGTGCGGTTCTGACGGAAAAGGAGGAGTGGAGGATATTTAATGAGGTGAATCAGGCTCTTGTAAGAAAACCCATTAAGGATTATGAAATAATGCTAAGGGAGAAGGGTATATCCAATGACTCTCATGTGGTTATATACTACAAAGGTAATAACCTCAACGAAATATTGGGTGCGGTGTATGCCTACTGGATTTTGCATCTTTTGGGTCATGAGAAGGTAAGCATACTTGACGGGGGATGGAGGGCATGGGTATTAAAGAAGTATCCTGTGGAATATGACGAGGTTGAACCAGATGAGGGCAATTTTAAGGCTAAATATGTAGGTTACAAGGAGGTAAACTGGAAGTATGTTCACGAAAACATAGGAAAGATCCCTATAATTGACGGAAGACCCGCGGGTCATTATTTTGGTGTGTCAAAATTTCCTTCCGCTAAAAAGTACGGTCACATACCCTGTTCCGTTCCCTTTCCTTGGGAATGGTGGATAAGAAAGGATGAAAAGCTTGATCTTCTATATGTAGAGTTTCCCCACTATACAACCCAATTCCTTAAGAATATGGGAATAGGTAAGGATGATGAAGTTATATTATTCTGCTTCGGAGGGACGGGTGCCGCTTTTCTTTATTTTGTCATGGATGTTAAAGGTTTTAAGGGCATGAGGGTATACGATGCATCAAAAAGGGAGTGGGAGTATCTTGATCTTCCTCTTGTCAAGTACAAATGGGAAACCTTTGATCAATGCTTGAAGAAATAAGATCATTCATATTTATTGTCACTTCGTACCCTTATTATGGTGTGTACATTCCCGCGCGGGTTGAAATCTCCTATTACTTCCAAAAATCGCGGTTTAAGTTTTTCGTATAAGGCGGTGTAGATCTCATTGGTAGCCTGTTCATGGGAGATGTACCTGTTTCTGAATTTGTTTAGCCACAATTTTAGGGATTTAAGTTCTATTATGTATTTATCAGGTATGTACCTTATTTTAATGGTTGCATAATCGGGGTATCCAGACCTTGGGCAAAGACATGAAAATTCGGGAAAGGTTATCTCTATAAGATAATCTCTCTCTGGGGCGGGATTTTCCCAGGGTTCAAGTTCTGCCCTTTCAATCTCCTTCTCTCCGTACTTCTTTTCCATAGGGTAATAATATATCACTGGGCACAGCAGGATAACTTTGATATATCTCTTACAAAGCTTAAGGCACACAACTTTACTGATTCCGAGAGGGTAGGGTATATATCTACCATCTCTATTACATCTTCAACGGTAAGACCGTACTTTACTATAGGGACCGCCTTATGAATTATTTCCGCACCTTCTTCCGCAAGTATATGTACACCGAGGATTTTATTTGTTTTTTCCTCTGCGAGCATCTTTATAATTCCTTCCTTTTTACGGCTTAGGATGGCACGGGGAACCTTTGAAAATTCAAGCATAGTTGATCTATAGGATATCCCCCTATTTTTTAGCTCTTCCTCTTTGTATCCCACGGAGGCAAGCTCTGGATCGGTGAATATAGCGTGGGGTATAGAGTTGTAATCAATCTTTTTAACATTGCCGAGCAGTGCATTCTCTGAGGCTACCGCACCCTCTAATGCTGCCACCGTTACAAGCATATATCTTCCAACACAGTCACCTGCCCCATAGATTTTTTCCTTAGTTGTCTGTAAATATTCGTTTGTTATAATAAAACCCCTTTCATCTATTTCAACGCCCACTCTATCAAGACCTATATTTTCCGTGTTGGGTTTTCTGCCCGTTGCTATAAGTATATCAGTACCGCTAATTTCCGTAACTTTCCCGTCCCTCATAAGTTTCACAGTTACTCTTTCTCCTTCCCTTTTAACTTGCATAATGCGGGCGGAGGTCAGTATTTCCATGCCCTCTTTTTCAAGCAATTCCCTTAACCTCTTAGTTAATTCGGGTTCTTCGTTTCCCCCTATGCGTTCGGTTGCTTCAATAATTGACACCCTGCTACCCATCCTGAGAAATGCCTGTCCTATCTCAAGACCTACTGCCCCCGCGCCTATTATTATCAGGTGTTCTGGTAAATGGTCTATATCAAAAATGGAATCGCTCGTATATGCTTTTACATGCTCAATACCCGATACGGAAGGTAAAGAGGGTCTTGATCCGGTTGTTACAATAGCCTTAAAGAAAGTGATTTCTTCACTACCTACCCTTGCCCTTTTCTCATCAATAAACTCACCCATTTCCTGTTTGTAGTCAATCGTAGGGTAGGCATCAAGAACATCCCAATACTTTTCTTTCCTCATCTTTTCTATGAGCATCTTAAGTTCCGCTAATACTTCCTTGAAATAAATCTCACCTTCGGTGTTTTTAATACTTCCATATCTCGGTTTTTTTATTCTGTAAAACTCCTTGGCTACATCTATTAAGAACTTTGAAGGTATACAACCTCTATTAAGACATGTTCCCCCTATTACATTGTTTTCAACTATTAAAACTTTTGCACCGAGATCGGATGCCCTTATTGCAGCGCTGAAACCTGCAGAGCCCCCTCCAAGGATAAAAAGATCATATACATTACCCTTGGATATATAGATCTGCGGATGCTCTTCAATCTTTTCAGCCTTGTAACCCGTCTTTTCCACTGCTTTAATTAACTCGGATAATTTTGCTTCCCCCTCAATTTCCGCGTAGCCTTGAAGGAAGAAAACTTCTACCTTTTTAACCCCCTCAACACCCTCCAATGCTTTCTTTATTTTGATTGCACAGTGCTCACATGTCATCCCATAGATTTTTAACCTTATCATCTTTAACCTCCGTAAATCTTAACAAACACATAGGGATATACTGTTGCGAATATAAGAAGAAATAAAGCGGTCCATGTGATACCTTTGCTAAGTTTCTTTATCCGGCGGGGTTCTTCGCATGCGCATTTCGGATCTTTTATATAAAGTTTGTAGAAAGAGTAGGCTACAGCAACATATCCTATTGTTAAAAAAATGGGTCTGTAAGGTTCAAGTACTGTTAAGTAACCGAGTCCTCCTGCGGATACACCGAACACCACAAAAAGGGTGGGTCCTATACAGCATGATGCTGCCAATAGGGATGCAATCGTTCCGAAAAGACCGCTTATCATCTCCTTCATATACCTATACCCCCTATGGGTATAATACAGAATTATAGGATTATTAACCCAATATGTCAATATTTATAAGGCCCGTTGGAAAAATACCCCAAGACTTATGAAAAAACCAGGGGATTAAGACACAATAAAAGGGGCTTATACAGAAGAAGGAGACTTTTTTATTCCCTTTCCCCTTTTTGTTTATATTTTTTAAACGGGCTGTATTTCTTGACACCGTGTATGGGATGGTATATATTAATAGATTGCGTTTTGGCACATTGGCAATTGAATAGGTGTTAGCGGGAGAGAAGGAGGAATGCAAGGTAGTAAGGGTCCGGGGTGGATGCCTCGGTTCCCGGAGGC
>JALWBR010000054.1 GCA_027037055.1 Aquificales bacterium
ATTGCCATTGTAAAAGGACACGGTGTCTTCTCATCCGCGGACGATTTGTTTGAAGCCTACAAATTTATATCCGTTTTGGAACATTCGTGCAGGATAATATCCTTGGAGGTTAAAAATGGAAAAGCTCCATGAATATAAAGGATGCAAGTTCTATGAAGATCTTTACTACGACATAGACAATCAGGTGTGGTTTAGGATAGAAGATGATGGGACTGTTACCGTAGGAGCAACCCACATAGGTCAGGCAAGGGCTGGTAAGATAATAAACATAAGAATAAAACCGCCTGGCAAACATGTTAAAAAGGGTAAACCCGTCGCATCCCTTGAAAGCGGTAAGTGGACAGGACCGATACCCGCAGTAATAGAAGGGGAAGTGGTTGAAAGGAACGAAAAATTATTTGAAAAACCGGAGATAATAAACGAAGACCCATACGGTGAGGGGTGGATAGCAAGACTGAAACCTGCAGATCTACAAAGGGATCTAAAAGATCTTATAACGGGAGAGGAGGCTGTAAATAAACTAAAAGAGTACATTGACTCAGAGGGGGTGGAGTGTAGATAGATAATTACATGCGGTTGTTATAAATCTTTCAGGAAGCTTTTTGTTTGCTTTTGTATAAACAATTTTTACATTACCTATTTTCCTTTTTAGATTTTCGTACTCCTCAAGTGCTTTCATCTTTGCCTCATACAGCTTCATCATAATCCTGCTTTTGAAATTTGCTTCCGCATCACCAGAGGTTTCAACAGAAATGAATATGGTATCTCCCAAATCCTCTATAACCTTTGCCTGAACACCGTCGCTCTGGGTTGAAGGCATACATCCGAAGGGTTTTACCGATATAACCATGTGCGCCTTTTTATGCCTAATCATATATATATGCTTACCAACCTCCATATGACCCTCTCCCCCCGTAAGACCGGGATTGTAATAATCCTTTGCATACTTCTCCATCAACTTTTGATCCTTTAAAGGGGAAGGTATATTGCCGAGTATCTTTCTCCCTTTACTGTAGAGATACCTTACATAATATGTAAAAATCTTAACAATCATCATCTCCTTCAGAAATTTCAACCTATCTTTAAACATCCTCTCCCTTATATTTCTCTCCTTTTCCCACAGAATATAATCTATCCATGTGGTAACGGGTTCAACGATGGGTTCAGCTCCTGCCTCTATAAGCCACTGAGCAAGCCTGTAGTTACCGTCTCCCTCCGTAGTTTGGGCAAAGAACTCTCCCATTATTTTAACCTTGGGTTTGGGTTGAAGGAAATTAACTTCAATCTCCGATAAATTCCTATATATCTCTCTAAGTGCCTCCTCAAAGTCTCTTCCTTTCCTCATAAATTCATAAAGTATCTCTCCCGCATTTTCACGCCATTTATCCGATGATCCGGCAATAACCTCATAAGGTTTTATTTTGTAATAAATATCATTAACAAGATCCCCAGCTACTATGGATTTTATAAGACTTAAGATAAAATCCCTGTTTATTCTAATACCGTGATCTTCAAACTCATTATTCAAAGCTTCAGATTGATTGAAGGTTATAACCGGCACATCAAAACCTGCTTCCCTTAACGCCTTCCTGTATTCCATCTCGTACATACCGAATCTGCAAGGACCACACGAACCCACGGTTAAAATGACATAATCCTCCCTTTTTTCTTGCTCCCTCAGAAACTTTATAAGATTACCTGTTGTGTAATAAGTAGGATTACACTGTCCCCTGTTACAGTACTCCTTACCAATCTTTAAAGCTTCATTATCTGGTTCAGGAAGCGGAATAGCATTGTATCCCAAAAATTCCATTGCTCCCTTTATCGCCCTTTGATGAACAGCAGGAAGACCCCCGAAGATTATCTTCATTATTTAACCCTCCTTGTGCAAATATTTATCTTTTTTCTTTATAAATAACCATGCATCCGATCATATTTTTAAAAGGTTTTTTGGTAGGATAATCTGATCATGGAATTTGATCTGGTAATACTCGGAGCGGGAAGCGGCGGTTATGAAGCAGGTCTTTATGCCCACAGAAGGGGATTAAAGGTAGCCTTCGTTGAGCTGAGTCCAGAAACTGTTGGGGGTAACTGTCTTAATAAGGGGTGCATACCCTCCAAATATATGAGGCACGGTGCCTATATAATTGAAAAAATCAAAAAGGGTAAATCTTACGGTATAGATATTGGTTGCAACATAAAACTCAACTTTGAAGAAATGATAATAAACAGGGATAAGGTAGTAAAAACCATAAGGGAGAACTTCAAAAATTTTGCAAAACAGATAGGCATACCCATAATATACGGCAGGGGCGTTCTTATAGATAAAAACGCTGTAATGGTAGGTAACAAAAGAATAAAGGCGGAAAATATTTTAATAGCTACCGGTTCATCTCCCGTAGATATACCAGTTATAAAAACAGATGGTAAGAGGATAGTGAATACTGACCAGATATGGAATATTGACTTTATACCGAAAAATATTCTTATAGTGGGGGGAGGTGCTGCAGGTGTTGAGTTTGCTTATATATGGAATGCTTACGGCTCCGATGTTACACTCGTAGAACTGAAAGAAAGGATACTGCCATCTCCCGGCATACCCGAGGACGCCTCGCGATATTTAACGAGGAAACTTACCAAGCTCGGCGTAAAGATAAAGACAAAAACATATATAAGGGATGTCAAGGATACAAACGGAAAGCTTTCCGTAGTTTTATCCGACGGTACTGAATTGACACCAGATCTGATTCTTGTAACGGTGGGTAGAAAGCCAAACACGGAAGGGATAGGTCTTGAAGAGGTGGGTGTAGAAAAGGATGAAAGGGGTTTTATAAAGGTAAATGAATTTTCTATGACAAATATAAAAGGGATTTATGCATGCGGAGATATCACATCTCCCTTAATGCTTGCCCATAAATCAATGTATGAGGGAAAGGTGGCTGTAAATCACATACTCGGTGAAAACAGCATGAAAAGGGATGAAAGCTTAATACCTAAAATAATTTATTCCGCCTTTGAGGTAGCTTCCGTAGGTCTTACGGAAGATGAGGCTGAAGATCAAGGCTATGAAACGGTTGTAGGTGTATCATCCTTTGTATTCAATCCGAAAGCTATGGATGATTCGGAAAATGAGGGATTTGTAAGAATAGTGGTTGATGAAGATTCGGAAAAGATATTGGGTTGTCATATATGCGGACCCCATGCGGGAGAACTTATACACCAAGTATTACACCTTATGAAGGCGGGTATCAGTTATAAGCTTTTAACAGAGAGTGTATTTGCCCACCCTTCCCTTTCCGAAGCAATAGGTCAGAGCGCCCTTGATGTAAAGTTCGGTCCCATAACATGGATCAAGAGGAGATAACTATCTTAGTTTCATCAACAACAATCCTTTTCTTCTCTATGTCCACTTCCTTAACTATTTCACTGACAAAAGGAATATAAGTCTTACCGTTGTCAAGCTCAATCAAATAGTAAGGACCTATATCCTGAAGGGATTTCACCTTTCCCAACTTATTACCAGTGGAATCATAAACATCCAAACCTATAAGTTGATAATAATAGAACTCATCCTTCCCGAGAGGTGGCAAGTCATCCTCAAGTAAAAACACATGGGCGTTACTGAATTTTTCAGCTTCCTCAATAGAGTCACAACCTTTTATTTTTACAATAAAAAAACCACCATGTTTTCTTATACCTTCAACATCAAAGGGTACATAATCACCACCCCTTCTCTTAAGATATATCCTTTTTATATCTTTAAAAACCTTTTCATCCGCCATGGGTACAACTTTTATATAACCTTTCCGTCCGAAGGCACCCGTGATCTTGCCTATTATGACAAAATTCATAGCCCGCAAATATCTTATATTGTATCTTTTCGGTAAGGAGGTTGGAAATATGGCAATACCAACAAGAGAAGAAGTTGAAGCTGTCCTTGACGAGATAAGGCCCGCCCTTAGATTTGATGGCGGAGATGTTGAACTTGTTGATATAACCGAGGACGGTACAGTCCTTGTAAGACTAATGGGCGCATGCTCTGGTTGTGGCATGTCAGTATTTACATTAAAGGCAGGTATTGAAAGGGTTTTAAAAAATAAATTCCCCGATATTAAAGAGGTTAAAGATATAAATACGGACATACCGACCACCTTCGGTTTTTAACTGATATAATATCTTTCCGTTATGATAGAAAAACCCATTATCATAGGGGGTGAGAGGTTAAAGCGGGATGATTTTATTGAGGTTAAATATCCCTACACGGGGGAGGTTATAGGAAGAGCTGTTAAAGGCACAGAAGAGGATGTTTTAAAGGCTGTTGAAGTAGCCAAAGAAGGTTTCAAAGAGATAAGTTCCCTTACACCCTATGAGAGATACGAAATTCTTATGAAAGTAGCGGATCTTCTAAGGGAGAGATCGGAGGAATTTGCCAAGACACTCGTTTACGAGGTGGGCAAGACAATAAGGGAAGCCCGTACGGAAGTCCAAAGGGCTATACAGACTCTCATATTTTCCGCGGAAGAGGCAAAAAGAATAGAAGGTTCAACCTTTCTACCCGATGCCCATCCCAATGGAAAGGGTAAGGTAGGGTTTTATATAAGGGTACCAGTGGGAATAGTATCAGCTATAACTCCCTTCAACTTTCCCTTAAATCTGTCCATGCACAAGGTAGCCCCCGCCCTTGCTGCGGGAAATGCGGTTATTTTAAAACCTTCGGAAAGAACACCCCTTACTCCTACAATGATGGTTGAACTGTTTCTTGAAGCGGGAATTCCACCTAAGGCATTGTCCGTTATACCCGGTTACGGAGATGTAGGAAAGGCTATGACAACCCACCCCGATATAAGGGTGGTCTCTTTTACGGGAAGCAGGAAGGTGGGAGATATTATCTCAAGACAAGTGGGGATAAAAAGACTTGTGTTGGAGCTGGGTTCAAATTCTGCGATAGTCCTACATAAGGACGGGGATGTTGATAAGGCGGTGCAGAAAACGGTAGCGGGCGGTTATGCAATAGCGGGGCAGGTATGCATATCCGTACAGAGGGTGTTTGTACACGAGGAAGTTTTTGATCTGTTTACAGAAAAGTTAAAAGAGATGGTTGAAAGATTAAAGGTTGGTGATCCCATGGATGAAACCACAGATGTGGGACCCTTGGTAGCATCTTCCGAAATTGAAAGGATTGAAGAATGGATAGAAGAATCCGTTAAAGAAGGTGCCAAGGTGATAACAGGTGGTGAACCCGTAAGTAAAGAGAAGGCTCTCCTTAAACCCACAATAATTTCCTTGGTGCCGAAAGATACAAAACTTTTTAAGGAAGAAGCCTTTGCCCCCGTTGTAGTTGTTAATCCTTACAGGGAAGTGGATGAGGCAATAGATATGGTAAACGATTCGGACTACGGATTACAGGTAGGTGTTTTCACAAAGGATATACACATGGCGTGGGAGTTTATAAAGAAGGCGGAAGCGGGAGGAATCTTAATAAACGAAGGTCCCACCTTCAGGGTTGATCATCAACCTTACGGAGGAGTTAAATACTCAGGTATAGGAAGGGAAGGACCCAAATTTGCAATTGAGGATTATACGGAAATAAAAACGGTAATGTTTGATCTAAGCTAACCGCAATGATTTCATGCATATTACTTGCCGCTGGAAGGGGTAAGAGATTCGGCAGGAAAAAACAGTTCATAACTATAAAAGGAAAACCGCTTTTTATGTATTCCGTAGAAACAGTGCGTCAGCTTTTTGATGAAATAATACTCGTACTTCCTGAAGAGGATATAAAGAATATAAATGTACCCCAAGATGTTAAAAAGGTAGCGGGAGGGGAAGAAAGGCAAGATTCTGTGCTCAATGCCCTTTTAGAAACGGAAGCTGAAACCGTTGTTATACACGACACCGCAAGACCCTTTGCCACAAGAGAGATGTTTACAAAAGTATCGGACCTTGGAGATTATGACGGAAAGATAGTAGCGGTACCTTCAAGGGATACCCTTAAGGAAGTGGCGGAGGATATAGTTGTTAGAACCATAGACAGAAGCGGGATATGGCTCGCCCAAACACCTCAAGCCTTTAAGAGAAAAATACTACTTGAATGCCACTTTAAGGCAAGGAACGAAGGCTTTTATGGGACTGATGATGCAAGCCTGCTTGAAAGATACGGCTACAAAATAGGGGTAATAGAAGGGTCATACTGGAACTTTAAGGTAACTTACCCGGAAGATATAAGCGTACTGGAAAAGCTAATTGGTGGGGGTGGAGGGACTCGAACCCTCACGGGGCTTTAACCCCAGCGGATTTTAAGTCCGCTGCGTCTGCCAGTTCCGCCACACCCCCTGCAAGAATATAATTATATTACCCTTAAAATCCTTTTGGTTTAAAATAGAAAAGCCCTATGGACCAAATATTGATAAGATTGGGTGCAATAGCCATAGGAGGCGGTGCGGGTGCAATTCTGAGGTACCTGCTTAACGAATCCATCTACAAAATATATCACGGCATGTTCCCCCTCGGCACATTTACCGTAAACCTTATAGGTTCCTTAGTAATAGGCTTCCTCTTTGCCCTCTTTGACAAGATACCTATAAGCTCAGATATAAGGAGCTTCCTATTTGCAGGACTTATAGGATCCTTTACAACCTTCTCAACCTATATACTTGAAACTGTCAATTTGATCAGAATAGAAGAATTCAAACTTGCACTCCTTAACATCCTTTTGAGCAACACCTTCTCACTCCTTTTCGGATTCATCGGTTTCTACACAGCCAAGGTGTTGCTAAAATTGGTATAGATCACAGAAGTCCGCGCCTTGAGTTATAATTTAACTATATTAAAGGAGGGTGTAGCTCAGCTGGTAGAGCAGTGGACTGTGGATCCACGGGTCGCGGGTTCGAGTCCCGTCACCCTCCCCTAATTGACGGCTCTTTCAAAATCTGGCCAGGCTCCTGATGGGCAAGTTCTGGGAACTCAAGAAATTCAACATCTACTCTATCATTTAAGATTTTTACTTCTTTTATAAAAAGCCTCGCCAGTGCCTGCCTTTCCTTTGGCTCAAGAGAAGGATAAACCTTATAAAATCCTTCAAATCCTTTCTTTATTATCTCAAAATCAATGACCGTGCTTTCCTTTCTCCTTATTTTAAGCCTTATTTCTTCAAGTTTTTTCTCTAATTCTTCCTTTTCCTTTGACCGCTTATTGACTTCTTCCCTTACCTCTATCGGCGGGTTCTTATCAAGAAGGAATAAATTTAAAAGTTTCCTTATTTCTTCGTTTTTTCTTTCAATCTTTTTTTCAAGTTTGGTTTCTTCTTATCCCTGTCTTAGAAACCAAAGGTTAAATGTATAACTTTTTGATATTCTCGTTAGCAGACCCGAAGGGCAAGCCTGTAATAGCAGGCGAAGAGTTCCGCACGCCGCTGAGATAATCAGTTAATGCTCTCATATCTTACCCTACATACGCTATTATATCTTTGAACCATTTAATAGTTTTTGAATTTATAGTGTCTTCAATTGTAAGTTTATTCCTGTAATATGTGAATTTGACATTAGAATCTTTGACTATTCCTGTAATTTGTTCTGCTTTTAGATTTTCTAAAATTTCTGAGAATTCTTCTAAATATTCTATTTCTACATAGAGAATTCTTTTTGATGGATATGCATTAAAATTTTTTATTATCAGTTTTTCGACTTCATAGAGTATGGCTCTTAAATCATCTATCTGATTCCTTAAATCTCTATATTTTACTTTAGAATTAGTAGTTATATTTAAACTATAAACCTGTAATATGCTCTTATTTTCATTATCCCCACTTTCTTCATAGGCTGGTTGTAGTATAATATCAACATCATATTCAAGACGAGAATTCTTAAAGTGAATCTCCGAGCCTCTTATAGTAGGATTCTTAGAGGAAAATATCTTCTTTAAAGTGGTTTTGAATTTTTCTAGTTCTATGTTTTGCTTTAGATCAACTCTTGAGGAAATTCCAACAATATAAGATGGATTTCTTACCCATTTTGATAATTTTTTCTTTATAAGTTGGAATATGATTCTATACTTCTCAGGTAGGAAAATATCTAAAAATAGACCAACAAAAAAAGAAAGTATGGCTCCTATTATCGCCCAAAATAATTCATTTATTCCATTCATAATCTCAACCTAGGAAGTATTATTTGAATAATGTAATCTTCGATTTCTTGTTGAGTTACATTTTGCCCATAAAAAGTTACTATGCCTTGCGACGATATTCTTATTGTTCTCCCAGTAGTTTGTGACTCAAAAGTTATTAAAGTTGGTCTACCTGTACTTTCAAAATCTGTATAATATTTACTTCTTAAAAGATTACCCTTTAAAGCTCCTTTACGTGCATATGTTTCTATATCATCCCACCACCCATATTTTACCTCAACAGCATCGTTATTTCCGATATCCCTCAAGACATCCGATGGAATGCTAATTTTTTCTATAAAATCATCAGAATTTGATAAAATTCTACATAGCCTAACTCGGATACTATCGGCGATCTTAGAAGATGCATAGACTAAATATAAATTCCTACCTTGAGAATCTATTATTTTTATCTCAGCGCTTGCAGTTCCTAATATCTTCTGCGTTTCATTCCTATAAGGAATAGGTACCACATAATCATATAAAAACTTGAATTTAACGCCGTTATCTAGTAAAGAAAAGTCCTCCACATTTTCAACTAGTGGTCTATAGATGCCTTCTTGATGTTCTTCTTCTCGATATGTTTCTAGTTTTTCTCTTAAAGTGCTCCTATCCATCTTTTCAGACTCATAGATTTTGCACCCTATTTGGAAAAGCATCTTACTTACCTCCAGCAATTTCCGTCAAACAGGTTTCAAGCTCCTTTATGGCTTCCCCTTCAATTAAATTCGCTCTGTCTTTTTTGTTGTATGCTTCAATTACTAAAGAGCCGATTTTGTCCTGTATGTCTTTATCTGGCAATATGATGTCTATATCTTCTATGAGAGATGTATCTTGCTCTGCAATTTCATCAACAACAGCACCATAAACTTTTCCTTTTATTTGATATTCTCCATAAAGGGAACTTAAGAAAGCAACAATATAACCAGGATTAATTTCACTTTTTACAATAATTCTCAATATATGTTCACTTGCCGCCCATCCATCTAAGAAATCGCTAACAAAACCTATCCGTCCAACAGTGCCTGATCTTGTCATTAATACCCAATGCCTTCTCAATAAAACATTCTCCATATTTTTCATTCCTTTCCAAATATATTTTACGTCCATAGGTTTTATCATTGGGATGTGGGCACCCTGGAGAAAAGGGATTCCTTCTGCAGGATTTTTAACATATGGTCGTTTAAACCTTGTTGGAATAAACATTCTATCAATTACCTTTCCTAATTTCGTAGATTGATATTTACATTTGGATAAGTATTCCTTGATTTTCCTCAGAATTGGCAAATGATAACTCGCATCCAATCTGTAATCCAACTCACTTGCTTTAACCTCAAAAGCCTTAACAAGCCTTCCTAGTTCACGGCCAAAATATTCAACATCATCCTCATCTATTTTCGGTAAGCCAAGTTCTGAATAAATCATTTCTTCTGCTTTTAAAAGAAGTTCTTGCGCTTCTTCTCTCAATTTATGAGCTTCAAGTATCTTTTTGTTTATTTCTTCTTCCAAATCGGGAATACGAGGGATGGGAATGTTGGCAACATGATGCGGTTCTATATGTTTCACTGTAGCTCCATATTGGTCTTTAGTTAGTAATGCTTGTCCTATCCAAGTGTTGAGATATGCGTATAAAAATCCGTAGTTATTTTCTTTTGGAACAATCCTTATTAAGTCGTCAGATAGGACAAAATTTTCTAGATATTTTGTAGCAATAAGAATCCTACCAATAGTACCTGAACGTGTTATGAGCAGCCAGTTCTTTTTTATTTTAACTTCCGGTGGATAATTTATGACATATTTGGTAGGTTTGGGTAAAAACATGAAAACTTCACTGGGCATCAAAAATGGTTCACCATCATTTTTAGAAACATAACGTCTTTTGAACCTACCAGGCCAAAATATTTGATTTGAAAAATCACTAATTGATTGTACATCTAAATGTTTGTTAATCCTTTCCATAAGGATTCTTGCTGCTATTACATCTTGAGCATAAAAACCAGCATCAAGCCTTTTTTCTCCTTCGTTTATCCAATGAATAGGGACATCAACAGTTTGTACCCCTTCTATCATCATATCATCCCTTTTCTTCTCAACCATTCTTTGAATGCTTTAGCGACAGCAGGTAAATAATCCTCAATTATTGGGTTCCCGTTTTCATCAAGCTCTATCTCCCCATCCGGTGTGGTTTTATAAATAGGGTTCCCTCGCCTGTCATGCCCAACTTTTTCTGGAATAGCCATGAATATTTCATAATCTTCCTGTAGTTTGAGTTGTTCTGGTGCTTTCTTTTTCAGAATAAGTATGCTTGTTTGTGTTCCTGTATGAGGTTCAAACGTTTCTACTGGCAAGTCTATGCTTGCTATTATGTATGCTTTCTGAAGTATCCACTCTCTTATCCATTTTAATCCTGGATTACTCAATATACTGTCAGGAAGAACAATTCCAAGATAACCGCCAGGTTTAAGAAAGTCCAAACATCTTTCTATGAATAATTGTTCAGGGGGTAAAGCGGTTCGTGGTGAGTTTGCACCAAAAGTTGTTAGTTCAAACTGGCTTAGTATATCCGGATTATCTACTACTGCCTTTGTTCCAAATGGAGGATTAGTAACCACTAAATCAAATTCGCCAAATTTTATTTTGTCTTTTGCTTCACTATTCCAATTTGATGGATCTTCAAGAGAATTAGCATGGACAATATTAGCCGAACCGTCTCCATGCATAACCATATTCATTTGAGCAACTCTAACAAGAAACGGGTTAAAATCTATACCATAAAAATTAGCATTGGCAACATCTCTTACCAAGTCTCTAAGCTGGTCGTATTTAACCCCACGATTTAAAAATAACTGCTTTATTTTTTGCACTCCAGCAATAAGAAAACCACCAGTGCCGACAGCTGGATCAAGAATTTTCATGCCGCCAGGACTTGTAAGTTTATCTTCTGGAATAAGGGAAAACAACATTTCAATAGTCATATTGCACACATTACGAGGTGTAAAAAACTCTCCCCTGTCTCCTCTCAAATTAGGGCCAACAATTTCTTCGTAAGCCTCACCTTTTACATCCGTTTTTGTATCTACAAGGCTAAACCTTTGAAGCTCTGAGATAACATATTTTAAAACAGTATCGTTCAATTCAATTACTTCATTTCCCTTGAAGATGTATTTGTAACGATTTTGAACCTTTTTGAAAAGATCATTTAATCTTTTTCTAACTTCGGCTATATCTTCACCGGGAAGAATATAAAACTGAAGGGAAGGGCTATATTGTTCATCATAAACTTTAATGAAAATTAGTTTCAGCAACTCTTCAAATGCTTTATCTTTTTGGAATCCCTGGTTAGCATAGATATAATTGTGAACCCTTTTAAATACCTGTTTTAGGTTTACAGCAGGAACAAGAGAACCACGGGTTGGCTTGGGTATGGTTGTTTCTCCTCTTTTTGGAATATCAGGAATTTCCTCTAATTTTTTCCTTCCCTTTTCTTCTGTAACTTTAAACGCTAATCTCTCGCTACCAACCCAGAGGGCAAATTGCGTGTTTATACATGCTGCAACATAGCTTTTCAACTGTTCGATTCCTTCTTTTCTATCTGATGGCTTAACATTCTCAGTTTTAACTTCCACAATAGTATAAATATTTTCCTGTTTGTGTTCGCTCCCCTCCTCAATAATAACAATATCAACTCTTTTCTTTGCTCTACCCATTTTAATTGGGAATTCAATATCAATATCCTCTTTATCGTACCCATATTCTTCAACAAGACTTCTTGCTACATCTTGGCGGATTCTTTCTTCGGGCGTATCTTTTCTGAGTTTACCTGTGATAAAGCATTTGATTTTTCCAGGGGGAATTACATCTATTGATTCTCTCTCATCTTCAATCAATTTAAGTTGTTTTTTTCTTGGCATGGTCACACCTCCATATTTATTTTATAGGCAGCGTGCGGAATTTCCACCAACATTATGTGGACATGCGAAGTTCGGTTTTGCTGAATTTGGGCGAATTGAAACAAAACCATAGTCTGTTCTTATCTATATGTGCCATGCCATTCATCTTTTAAAACCCAAAAGCTTTCTTAATTTATCATATATCATGTCCTTTCGCTTTTGGTCAAAGTTTCTGAATACCTCCCTGATTAAATTGTTTTTCGCCTCTATAAAGAATTGCCTAAGTTCATGATCTTCTGATCTATAAAACTATATATTTTTGTCAAGGAGTGAGTTACTCTTTAATATATTCTGCGTTTTACTTATGAGTCTTAAATTGCCTATATCGTTTATTAACTATTCAGGAAATACTTATTACTCTAAAATACTTTATTGGAAATATGTAATCTCTTTCAAAACTCTAACCTCTTTTTCGGAATTTCATAAACTCAACCTAGAATAATATTAGAACTAAATCCAAATCATAAGGCATTTTCCCAGAAAAGTTATAAGTCATGACCGCTCTTTCCCCCATATACTTTCTAATATCATCCATTAGAAAATTTGTAATTTGTTTTGATTCTTTAATCCCTTTGTGTATAATATCCAACTTTCCGTCTTGTCCTTAAGAGAGGAATCGCATAAAAAATGACATGTATATACTGTCATAGCTTTGTAGCTCACTCCTTTGGAAGTTGCTGATGTGGTTGTCGATAAATAAAACCCCAATAGGGATTAATGCTAAATATGATTTAAAAATCCCTTAGAGAGAATTTTTACATCTGTTTTTAGAAATTGAATATTAGAAAGTAATGCTTTCTTTTTTTCAAAATTATATTCAATATCTTTGATAAATATTCCATCAATATTCCATCTTTCAATTTTTTTATGTCATATTTAGCACCTCTACTTGACAATACAAATGAAGTTTTAATAAGAAAATCTGTGTTAAAATCATATTCCCATTTGGCTTATGTCCTTTTCAAAAATTTTCCTTTTTCAGGACAAGCGTGAGTGTGAGCCTTTTTATTAATCCAGCATAAGAGAAAGAGAGAGTTTTATTTTTTCTGCCTTTTTTCTTGTACAAGTAAATCAGAAGGGTATCTTGAATGAGTTTGAAACAGCCATAAAAATGACCCCCACGTTAATACAATTATGGTAACCTTTAATTATCAATCTTCAAGTTGATTTTAAATTTAATTCCATAAAAATTTTTCTTCAGTCTACTTATCTCTCCCCAAGATAAATCTCCAAAAGAGGATCTGTAAATTCATAAACACCTCTTGATATCTTTCTTAGGTAGCCGTAATTTACAAGGGTGTTGAGAGTACGGCTTATTATTTGGTCCTTTATATCAAGGGCTTCATAAGGATTTTTACCCCTCGCAAGTGCTCTTAAAATTTCAAGGGCGTGCTTAATACTTCTTGCCCTTTCTATTAGAAGTTCAACATAGGCATTCTCTTCCTCTGTTAGCTCTTGAAGAGCTGACATCACATCTTTACCGCTCTTCAGTTTATCTATTATCCTTGCAATATAATAAGGATGTCCTTTAAGAAGATTGAACAGCTCCACAAACTCTTCTGCAGGCACTGATAAGTTATTCAATACATACTCAAGAGTATCTTTGAAATCAAGACCTTTAAGTTCAATAACCGTTCCGAATCTGAAAAATACTCCATCCTTGTCCATAAAAACCTTTTTCATAATTGTTTCCTGAGAACCAGCAAATACATAAGAAGTGCACTCGTGATGTTGGATAACACTTCTGAAAAGCTTTACAGCCTTGGGATTTGTCTTGTATATCTCCCCGAATTCGTCAAACGCCACAACAACCCTCTTTCTTTTCCTACTTCCTATCCTTTCAGGTAGCTCAAGGGCTTCTCTTAACATCTCTCTTTCGTCCGTACCCTTAAATAATTCAAAATTAAGCTCTATACCTTCTTCTTTTAAAACAGCCTTTCCCCTTATTTGCAATAGGTGGGATAGCTTTTTTATCTTCCCTTCTATTCCCAGCAAGTCAAGAGCCTCGTCAACAATATATTTTGAAAGAGCAGACATACTGTCCGCATAGGGCATGAGGTCAATGTACAATGCATACACACCCTCTTTTTGCAATTCTTCTAAAACCTTCCTTATCAGAGTTGTCTTACCATATCTTCTCGGGGCTATTATTATGAAATTTTCTCTTCTTTTAAGACCTTCCTTTAATTTGGTAAGCTCCTCAACCCTGTCTATAAACATAATAGGATTATAATTATAAGCAAAATTTGTTTAGAAGCAAACAATATATGTTTATAAAAATTAACAAAATTTGTTTATGAAGAAGAACAGACCTAACTTATACCTGCAGATGAGACAATGAAAGAATATCCTATTATCAGTGAACCCTGTTGCCCAATTGATCCAAATATAGAGGCAACTAAATAAATTTAAAAAGCTTATTAACGGAAGAAACAGAACACTAAGTAAAAGTATCAATGAAAAAGTAGCTACAAGCATTTGGTATTAGTAAACCTTCACCGAGGGTTACCTTTATCTTTTTAAAGTTTGTAAGGAAACAATTAATTTTTAGAACAAGGCTTGTATTAAAGATACCGTGCCTTCACCCTTTAACCTATAACCACCTTTTTAATTTTTCATATAACCTTCTATTTTCAGTTGTCCTTAAGAATCTTTTGAAAGCAACAAACATATAAACCGTTTTAAATTTACCGTCCTCTTCATACTTTATCCTTAAAGGTTTATTCCATGGTGCCCTTTCATCCCATATACGAAATACTTCATCAAAGCCTAAATAAACATCCCTGATTTTTGAAAAAGGTATATAAAGTACAAAATCTTTTCCTGTGCTTTTGTCTTTACCCCTGAATACAAGTTTCCTCTCATCTTCAATAACTTCCAGGTTCCCCTCATACCTATGAAGCGGACTGAAACCCGTTGTATAAGATATAATCCAATCACAAATACCCGCATTTTTTATATCTTCCTCATACGCAATAAGCGTTTTTCCAAATTTCATGATATAAAATTTTAGAGTTTTTAGATCATACCCTAAGGGCTATCAAAAATATTCTGTTAAATTTCAGTTCCACAATACCATCCTCATCTGCCTGTTCTTCAAAGGATTTCCTCACTATCTCCTTAAATGCGGATATGTACCCTTCGGTAATCTCTACATCGTAATACCGCTGATTCATATAACCCACAACAGCTCCAGAAAGAAAAATTTTGAAAACCTCCTCCGGTGTGTGATAAGTTGTAACCGTTTCAAGCTTTGAAAAGGTAACCTTGAAACCGACCTTTTCAAAAAATCTTACATATTCATCCTCTGTTTCAAGAAAAAACCAAGGTTCCTTAAAATGGTTAAAAATATATTTTGTTCTCTCATCTTCCCTCACCTTACTAATTGCTTTTATAAAATTAGGGGAGTAAACCCTCTTTGCAGGAGCTTGAACACCTATCCTTCCTCCTTTCTTCAAAGCCTTGTAGCAGTTTCTTAACGCCTTTTCAGGATCATTAAACCATTGCAAGGTTGAATTACAAAAAATAACATCAAAATCCTCATAATAATCCATTTCTTCTGCGCTCTTTACCTCATAGACTATTTCCATTCCTCTGCTTTTAGCAATTGCTTCCTTTATCATTCCTTGTGAAGGATCTATTCCCACAACTATACCTTTTGTCATCTTCCTTATTACTCTTGTTATATGCCCCGTTCCACACCCGAGATCAAGAACATCTTCTTCATTCTTTATTTTCAAAAGATTCAAAAGGACATACGATGCAGATTTTTGAATTGTAGCGTACTTTTCGTAATCCGCAGAGATTTTTGAAAAATCCATTCTTTTTTTTCATATTAAAACACAGGTTTATTTATATTTCATTTGACCATGTAAACTTTTAACCTCCAAAAGGGTGTAAAGAGCAATGAAAGGAGTAAGCCAGCCACAAATAATTACATACTTAACGTTCCATGTATACTCCTGTAGAATCTTAGCAGTCTGCGCTTTATAGGAAAGAATCACCTTTTCACCACATTTCTTTTACTAAAAGTTTTATAAATTCATATTATCCTAAGCTTTTTAACTGCACTCACATACCAAGGTCTTCCGTCATTTATGCATATATTGGCTTTTGTAGTATTTAGTACAACTCGAGATGTCCACTAATCCCTCTTGGCTGTTAAGCTCACGTATACAGTTCTACCCCTTTTGCCTACTTCAAACACCAGAAATTAGAATTTTTCTTGCCTTCTCATCTTGGTTTCATCTACATGAACCCATACTGAACACACAAGCAAAGCTCTAAGCAGTTTGTCTACAGAATTAAACCATCCTATGATTGTTTCCATGCTTGCTCTGTAAACTTTGTCCGAAAGGTATTTTTGAATATCTCTTAGATATATACATCTTAAGTAAAGCAAGCTTACCTTTTCCTTTACACTTAAAGTGCTATATGCAAGCTGTGAACTTTATAAGGTATCTATCTTAAAAGTTTCATGGTGTTCATACTTCCAATCTGTTCCTCCAGTCATAGGAATTTTATATCTAAAAGGCTGTTATCTTCTTAAAGCATATTCAACTTTAATTAAAATTTATAGAGGGAAGTTTAGGGAATATATAGTACTTGAAATCAAAAGGTCAAAAAATATTCCACTTTGCCGAGATATTAAAAATGTGGAGATAGACAATTTTTTGATTTATATACTATATTTTATACAGTTAAGGACTCACCCGCCTTAAGGGTGGTAGGGCTAAGTTAGACCGGTCCGAGCTTAAGCCTCCTCAGAGGGGGAACTTCCTCAAAAAGGAAGAAGGTCTAAAAACCGAAGGGAGGTAAGTGCAATGCGGAATCAGAGAAACCCGTGGATAATAC